>DBXJ01000063.1:4866-9175 GCA_002309475.1 Bacteroidales bacterium UBA1215 | reverse complement strand
TGTTAGATTGATTAAAAAAAATATTAAAATTGCATTATTGATATGTTTTTTTTGATACTTTTGCGCAAAATTTGAGAATATGTATTGGACATTAGAATTAGCATCAAAATTAGAGGATGCACCATGGCCTGCAACAAAAGAAGAACTGATAGATTTTGCTATTCGTTCAGGTTGCCCGATGGAAGTTGTAGAAAATCTTAGGGATATTGAAGATGAAGGCGAAATTTACGATTCTATAGAGGATTTGTGGCCTGATTATCCTTCAAAAGAAGATTTTTTCTTCAACGAAGACGAATATTAGAATTGATTGAGAAGAATTGTAGCATAAGCACTACAACCTTCTTCTCGACCAATGAATCCCAACTGTTCAGAGGTCTTTGCCTTGACACTAATGTCTTCTTTGCTTATTTCAAGAGCAAGGGAGATGTTTTTTTTGATGTCATCAATATATGGCATTAGTTTGGGCTTTTGCAGAACAATAGTGCTGTCAATGTTAACAATTTCCCAATTAT
Source organism: Bacteroidales bacterium UBA1215 (assembly GCA_002309475.1). Classification (GTDB taxonomy): domain Bacteria; phylum Bacteroidota; class Bacteroidia; order Bacteroidales; family WCHB1-69; genus UBA1205. The sequence continues at coordinate 8,663 of DBXJ01000063.1, read as the reverse complement.
TTTCGTGTATGAGTTGATTTGCTTTTTTGAGTAATTCTATGCTATTTATATTTTTATATTGTGGGTCGGTATCGGGAAAATAGTAGCCGATATCGTGTAAACCGGCAGCTCCCAACATGGCATCAATAATGGCGTGGGTGAGTACATCGGCATCGGAATGACCAAACAGACCTAAATGATAGTCCAATTTGACACCTCCGAGAATCAAATCCCTGTTTTCTACCAAACGATGTGTGTCAAAGCCAAAACCGATGTGAAGTTTCATTAGTGATGTTTTATTTAAATAGATTGTTTTTTGCTATTGTTACCGCCTTTGTTGAAATCAAAGGAAATGGAAAAACGGAGTGTGTTTTGAAGCGGGTGATTTCTTTGATTGACAGGTAAAATATATGCTGCGTCAATAGCAAATATACTATATTTTATACCAACGCCGAATGTCATATATTTTCTTCTTCCTTTCTTTTCAGTTTCGTTGAAATAGCCTGTTCTGATGAATAATAAATCATTGTAGGAATATTCTATACCTAAATTAAGTATGAATTCGTTCATCTCTTCTACAAATCCTGTTGGTGCATCAAACCATGATGTAAAAACAGCTGCTGCGGAAGAAATATTATTGTCTTTACCAAACATGGTATGATTACCTTCAGCATCTACAGTATCAATAGGAGGAGTAGGTACTAAAAGTTTGTTGACATCAAAAGCAAATACAAAGCGATTGTATTTGTCAATATCCATCGTGTAGGCAATACCTAATCTGAAGTTGGCGGGCAGGAAATCTCTTTCTAAAGATCCGGAATAAGAAATTTTGTTACCAATGTTGGAAATGTTGAGTCCTACACCGATTTTGCTACCTGCCAATACTCTTGCTCTTAACTTTTTATGATAAAAAAGAGAAATGTCGGCAGCACCGGCTAAACCCGGTTTAGAGTCAGTATTGGTGATGGTGGACAAATAAGAATAAATAAATCTGCCTGTAACTGCCATAGATAAGTCAGGAACTAATTCACGAGAATAGGCAAGGTCGATGGCAAATTCGTGTGGATGAGTATGAGTAATGGGTTCACCTTCTTCGTTGGTGAGTTCCATATTTCCCATTGAAAAATATCTAATTGAACCGGAAATGGCATCTTTGTCGGTTACTTTTCCGTAAGCAGATGCATATAATAGATAAATATCGTTAATGCCTAAACCTGCCAACCAAGGACTATAGGAAACAGATACTCCATAGTCTTTTTCTGCCATGATGTATTTTGCCGGATTCCAATGTTGAGCGTTGTTGTCATTTTCAACAGCTACACCTGTTTCTCCCATGCCGCCGATTCTTGTATCCGGAGCTATCAACAGAAAGGGTACTGCGGTTGAAATAACGTTGTGACCGATTCGTCCCCAAAGATCGTTTTTAATATGCACTTCCTGTTTTTGTGCATTTGCATAAAAAGGAGAGAATAGACAACTTAAAATCAAAAGGCTTACAAAACTATTTTTCAAACTTTTTTTCATTTTTAAATTTCACTAATGAACTAACAAACGTGATGTTTTGTTTAATATTGTTATAAAATTACAATTTTTTCAATTTTTTCTGCAGAAGTGCCGTCTTCTTTACGTACTCTTAGCCGATAAATATATACTCCTTTGCCGATTTTGTTGCCATAATCGTCACGTCCGTCCCATTGAATGGCATTGCTGCGAAAACCGGCATTGGTTTGTTGGTCGTTGATACATTTTACCACTTTGCCTCCAATGGTAAAAATGGTAATATTAATATCTAATGTAACATTAGGTTGATTGTGTTCGAAGAAAAATGAGGTGCTGGTGGTGAAAGGATTGGGGTAGTTGAGAACATGCTGCAGTTGTATTTCTTCATTGTTGACAACTTCAAATTCTATTTCATTTTCGCCCATATTGTTGACAATATCCCATGCACGAACTTTCAATTTGTGAACACCTTCTTTCAAAGTTGACAAGGCATAATTTAAAGTGCCTTTGGTGAAACTGTTTTCTTCAAAGGTAAAATAGTCGTTTACATTGATAGCATTGGCAATGTCGTCATCAATGATTATCTGCAAATCGTGACCGATGCCGGCTCCTGCAGTATTGATGCCGCTATTGTCTGAAATTGTTGCTTTTACTATCGGAGTAGATGTGGTAATGCTGCCGCTGACAAAGTTGTCATCATTGATGGTTAGTTGGATAACAGGTCCTTCATCATCGTTGATTGTGGTGTCGTTTAAGCCGCCAATGAGTACATTTTGATAGCCGTTGGCATCGGTATTGTCACTGGTAGCATAATAGCTGATTTTGCCATAGCCGTAATTGTAGTCAATATCCTTTGGCAATATGAAAGAAAACGAAAAATAGCCGTTTTCTACTTTTGATTTGCCTTTGAAAAGTATGCTTTTTTGTATTTCATAGTGGTAAACACTATCCTTGCCATTGTTGTTGATAGTGGTGACAGTTGTCGGTTTGTCGTAGATAGTCGGATAAATCCAACCATTGAAATTAGGATTTATATTGCCGTCAGTTGTAGCTATATGTCCTTTGATATTGACGTAGGTTAAAGATTTTAAAGTATCTTTAAACAGACTGATAGTCTGTCCATTGATGCTGTCGGTAATCACATTTATTTTAGGGAATGCCAATTTTGCCGACGGGTCACCAAAATAGGAATAAGACTCATACATGCCATAGGCATTTTGTGCTTTTGCATAAATTTCTCCAATGGTGATATCTTTTCCTTCTGACAAAGCATATTTATAAATTTGTCGGCCAAAATATTCGTTTGGATAAGAACTTGAATTTCTGGTGGATGCTATTAGTCCCATTGCACCGCCTTTGGTATTCAAAAGTATTCTTTCCGCAGGAGAGAAAGTGGCTTTGTCGTAGGCTCCGAATGAACAGCATGCCGTAAAAAATATTGGCATGGCATATTTATTGGTCCATGTGTTGATATCGCCAATGGTGAGAATTCTTTCGTGTGACCAGCCATTATCACCACCATGTCCAAAATAACTTAACAACAAGCAACCGTTGTTAACACGATAATTGATGGCTTTGTTGACTTCCGGATAACGAGTGCCCTGTGCGGAAACTTCTTTTTTGTAGGAGTCGGAATATATTTTGTCAATATTGAAAGTGGGGTAGTCGTCTTTGATGATAGCATTACAAATATTTTCCGGATTAAACATGTGTGCGTAGTCACCGTCATCGTCAGATATAAAGGTAAGCAGATTTCTCCAATTACCAAGGTTGGATACTTTGCCGGAAGTGCCTTCCAAATTAGTGGTGGCGGCATATATCTTGGATTTTTCCACCATCGCATCGGCCAATGTGGCGGAATTGACAGGAAAACGACCAATGCCGATGTCTAATGTGCCGAAATTGTTGATGCCTTTTCCGTCGGCAAGTTTGCCGAAATAATTGTCACATGAAACATTGTTATCATTGTCAAAAATGTTTACACCTTGATAATTAGGAATGTAACAAACAGCATTGCCATCAATTTGGCGAGGATCGTAAGATGTTTTTCCAAACAGCAGAGCACATTTGGGAATATCATTTTCAGAGGAACCTTTTTCATAGAGCATCTTCAAAAAATTGCGGATAGCCGAGATATCTGTTCCGCCGCTGCTGAATTCATTATATATTTGTGTTGTGGTAACAACTGCTACTCGCATATTGTCGTTTTTGGTTCTAAAATCGGCTAAATTGTTGGCGGCGTTTAAAAATTCGGGTGCCGTAATAATGATAAAATCCAAATGCTGCAAAGCGTGCAGATTTTGGTTGTCAATTTTTCC
>DBXJ01000063.1:0-4797 GCA_002309475.1 Bacteroidales bacterium UBA1215 | reverse complement strand
GCAAGCGTAAATGTGAAAGTGTTGCCATTCATGGTGCCGACAATTTTCTTTGCTTGGTGTTGGTCGGTAACATCCCATATTTGTGTATTTTTTCCATAAGTATTGAAAAAATATTGAGCGATATTGCCGGTGCCGACAATTTCAGGATTTCTGAAATCCACTTGTCCGCTATTTTGTCCTAAATTACAAGTGGCATGTACTTCAATATAATCTAAATAACCTGCAGACGAAAGATTGGGTTTGCTATATTCTATGGCAATAGACAAGTCTTCACCGGTAGGTGTATAATTTTTGTAGTTGACGTTGGCAATGCTATTGCCGACATAGAAATTGTGAGTGAAGGTTTTATTGTTGTTGATGGTGAATTTAAATGAAGAAGAGGTTGTTGCAGTTGTTGCCAAATACATATTTAAATATATATTCCGACTGGTAATTCCCGGTATTTTGAATGAATAGGTCTTTTTAGTGTTTGTCTTGAAATCATCACTAAACCAACGGGTGCCGATTTTGCAGATATTGATGTTGTCTTTTTCATATACACTATGATAATAGTAAGTGTTGACAGAGTGAGTGGGAGTGGAGGAAAGAGAATTTTCCACACCTATACGTTTTTTTGTGCCGACACCGGGAGTGGCAGTGATAAAATAATATGTCTGATTGGCATATACATTTAAATTATGTTCAAACTGACACAAAGGATCTATATTGGACGGCTTCCATGTGGATAAACCTACGGCATAGAATAGAATGTAGTCATTCGATTCTAACAAGCCATTATTGTTGTTGTCAACAACAGAAATGGCTACTTCTTGCAAATCGTCAAACACCTTGTCAGAGGTGGATTGCGGTAGTTGTTGACCGCCATTGCCGAAAAGAGCAATATTGCTGATATTGACCGGCAGCGACATTCCCATGGATTTTAAATTCTCGTAGCTGATTTTGTGAATGCCGGTTTGTGTAATGGCCAATTTGTAAAAATCACCGCTGCTTAAAATGGATGAGGAAGCATAGGTAGGCGTTTTTCTCACCTTGGTGAGTGTTTTTGTTTCTGTTGTGGAAATTTCAAATGACACTAATTTTTCTATTTTACTGCCAATTTTCCTAAAAGGATAAAAGGAAATGCAGAGATATGCTTGTTTTCTGGTTTCTGTATTGATATGATTGACAATAAGTTCATTTGAAAACAAAGCGGTATCCAATGTGGCCATTTCCTTGTCGGAAAGCGGTTGCCATATTTGTTTTTTTATTTCTACCGAATAAGTATAATGTATGTTGCCGATAGGGATATATTGTTCAAAATAGGGTGTCAGCCATTGTCCTGTATTGATTTTTGCCCCGTCAAAATATATATAGCTGACATTTTTGTCGTTACCGATTTGTTCACTTGTCAATGCCTGCCATTGGAGCGTAATAGGTAAAGATATATTTTGTCCAAAAGATGAACCAAAAAAGAGTAGGAATAAAACAATAGATACAATTCTTTTGAACATACTTCTATTATTTACTTTGCTGCCATTAAAACGAATTAAAAACTAAAATATTGCATTATAAGTATGAAATTGTAAAAAAAGTCGGGGTGAAAAGACTCGAACTTTCGACCCCTTGCACCCCATGCAAGTGCGCTAGCCAACTGCGCCACACCCCGAAACTTTAAAATGCAAAGATAGTCATTTTTTCTCCACGTTTTATTGAAAATGGCATATTTTTTTTGAATTATTTGATTTTTAATAGATTGAAAGAATGAAAAAGTGTTTTTTTTACAAAAAAACACCGATAATTTTTCAACAGAATAAAAGAAATAACACGAAATATTGAAACAATTGTAGAATTCTAAAGTGGAAATAATGATTTTGAAGAACAATAGCAGTTTTTTCAAAAAAAAATGTTATTTTTGCAAGTTATTAAAGAACAATTATTGAATAAACAAAGATTTTGATATGAACGAATATACATTATTGGTATTAGCGGCAGGCATGGGGAGTCGCTATGGCGGATTGAAGCAAATTGACCAATTGGGTCCTAATGGTGAAACTATCATAGATTATTCTATCTACGATGCGATGCAAGCCGGTTTTACAAAAGTGGTTTTTGTGATAAGAAAAAGCATAGAAAAAGATTTTCGCGAATGTATTTCCGGTAAATATGAAGGCAAGATAAAAGTGGAATTTGTCTTTCAAGAGTTGGAAAACATTCCGGCAGGCTTTACGGTGCCGACAGACAGACAAAAACCATGGGGCACAGGACATGCCATTTTGATGGCGAAAGACAAGATAGACGGATTTTTTGCTGTTATCAACGGAGACGATTTTTATGGCAAAAATGCCTTTGTTTCGTGTGTGGATTATTTAAAGACATTGACATTGAACGACAAAAACGCTTATGCCATGGTGGCCTATCGTTTAGATAAAACTTTGTCGGAAAACGGCACCGTTTCACGAGGCGTTTGCGAAGTGGACACTGACAAACATTTAAAAACAGTGATAGAGCATACCAAATTGCAACAAAAAGACGGACAAATTGTCAATATCAACGAAGACGGCAGTGTAAAATTGATGGATGCCAATTCGCCTGTTTCAATGAATTTCTGGGTATTCCACCCGTCTATTTTCACCCATTTGGAAAATATGTTCACCGATTTCTTGAAAAACAACATAGCAAACATAAAATCAGAATTTTATATTCCCTTTGTGGTAGATGCACTCATTCGTTCGCATCAGGTTGAAGTAAAGGTGCTGACAACCGATGCCCAATGGTATGGAGTTACTTACAAAGAAGATAAGATGTTGGTACAGAATAAATTGTTGGAATTTACCACAAATAACGATTATCCAACTCCTTTGTGGAATAAATAAATGGCATTTCAATGAATATATTAGAAGTTGACTCAGTAAGCAAATACTATGGCGATTTTGTTGCATTGAACAATGTAACTTTGAATGTCGGAGAAGGACGCGTATTTGGTCTTTTGGGACCTAATGGAGCAGGAAAAACGTCTTTGATACGGATTATCAATCAGATAACAGCTCCTGACAAAGGCTGTTTGCGGTTTATGGGAGAGCCTTTAGGAGCAAAACATGTCAGTCAAATGGGGTATCTGCCCGAAGAACGCGGACTTTATCGTAAGATGAAAGTCGGTGAACAGGCTATGTATTTAGCCATGTTGAAAGGATTGGACAAAAAAACAGCACAAAGACGACTGAAACTTTGGTTTGAAAAGTTTGAAATTGCTGACTGGTGGGATAAAAAAGTGGAAGAATTGTCCAAAGGTATGCAGCAAAAAATACAATTTATCGTTACCATTGTTCACGAACCTAAGTTTTTGATTTTTGATGAGCCTTTTAGCGGTTTCGACCCGATAAATGCCAACTTGCTCAAAGAAGAAATGCTGCATTTAAAACAATGTGGTGCCAGCATTATTTTTTCCACACATAATATGGCATCTGTGGAAGAAATCTGCGATGACATTGCATTGATTAACAAGGCCAACAAAATTCTTGACGGAGATATTTATAGTGTTAAAAATCAATACAAAGAAAATGTCTATGAATTGAAATACAAGTCGGAAGAACCTTTGGACTTGTCCGCTGTACTTCCATTTGATGTAGAAGTGTTGGCAACTTCCGCCAAACGGGATATTCAATCTGTTAGAATTAAATTGCCGCTTAATAAGGCCGGTAATGAATTGTTGAATAGTATTTTGCCACACGCGGAAATTTGTGAATTTAAAGAAGTGCTTCCGACTATGGAAGAAATATTTATCAAATTGTGTGGAAAATAAGCAATAGAGTTATTGATAATGAAGAAATATACTATATTAGTCATAATTGCAATATTGATATTACTGACTTGTCTTTTGTACAAGCCGTTACATAATATGACAATTGAAAATGATAATAGTATGAATAATAAAACAAATTCATTATCAAACACTTTGAATATAGATACCAATAAACAAAAATGGATACAAGATACTAATGGATGTATTCATTTGAGAACACCTGAATTGGCTGATTCTTTGATAGAAAAGTATGATTTGTTACATAAATCAAAAAGTGATTTTTTATCGGTATTCGGAAATCCAAATGAAATCTTAAAAACAAAAGAAAAAACTTATTGGCGGTATTACATAGAATCTGTATGCGAAAATAAAATACTGATTGAAGAGGCAGATAAAAGTTGGATTGATTTTGTTTTTATACATGATACATTGATCAATTATTTTAATGGTGCGGAATAAATTTTAGTATGAAAAATATTGTAACTGTAATTATTTTTGTTGTTGCTTCGTTGTCGCTGAAGGCACAAACAGAGGATACTTCTATTATTAAAGATACACTTGAACGTAATTATTATACACGTTTCAATAATTTCAATTTTCTTAAAATGGACAAAATAGGAGATTGTAATATTAGTTTTTGCGTTCTTGGAGAAGTTGAATTGGATTCACTTATTATTGTGAATTATGAATATAAAGTTGTTGACCCTTTTTATAAACATAGGTCTACAATGACGGGTTATTTTATTACATATGAAAGAAATATCCCTTTGATTGCATCTATGTTGCCCGAAAATTTACATACGTTGATACAGCGAAAAGATGTGTTCTTATTAGAAATGAGTCCTTACGTTATTAAATATTCGGTAGCTCCACGATGTTCAGATACATTGAGGCAATATTTAGAACAAATGATTCCGTCAAGCATTAATTTTTATTATAAATTTGATTGCTATGGGGAAAAGCAGTATTTGTTAAAAAATGAGAAAAAAGAAAGTTATATTACTTATAGAAAATATACT
>DBXJ01000069.1:4314-4506 GCA_002309475.1 Bacteroidales bacterium UBA1215 | reverse complement strand
CTTTTACGCCATCTTTGGTGACATTTGTGTCAACCAATAGTGTTTCTTCCAAGAATTCCGGATGGCAAGGAATGTCTATCAGGAAATATGTTTTCTCATCATCTGTCTCGATGGTTGCTTTGGGTCAAGTCAGCCCCAGTGATACTTTCAATGCTTTAAACCAAGATTCTCTCATGGCAATTTCATTTTTTT
>DBXJ01000069.1:546-4262 GCA_002309475.1 Bacteroidales bacterium UBA1215 | reverse complement strand
GCAATGCAAAAATCGATCGTTTCCTTTGCCTGTTGCTTGGTAATAGCGCCCTCACCAAACAAATTGTATAGAAACTGCGCTGTCCCTTGTGAATGAGCGGCCATTTCAAATTGGTGCATTAGTACTTTTTCGTTGTCGATCATTTTTTAATGGGTCGTTTCTCGGTTTTCAATTCTCAAAGTTACGACTTTTTCTCAATCTTCAAATGAATCCAATGATTGTGTCTCGGGAAAATATGTCTTGTTTAATAGCTGTAAAGTATTGATCGCTATTTTAAGAAAATCATCTACGATTTTTGGCAGTTCTTCATTGAATGTCTTGTCGCAGTTTTCATAAAACTTTTTTCTTCCATTAAATGAAGAGAAAGTTCCTGCTTCTGTAAAATCAGGGCAAGGAATAAAATCGATTACACTGTCACCAATCATCGCACTATATACAAAATAGTTGATGTCTAGTGATCCATTATGAATTATTTCGTCTCGTAGTGTTTCAATTATGGCAATTGGGACGGGACGGATTTCTGCAAAATAAGTGTCATTTTTCTTCATAGTATTTGGAAGTTTGCACTTATTGCCGTATTGAATATTTGAGCTTTTCATTTTTGGATATGTAGAAAAGTCCATTGTTGGAATCAATTCTAACTCTATAGCGATTTTTGTCATAAGGTCACAACTAGATGCAAGATTGATAAATATTGAATTCATGCATGCATGTGTGTGTATGGATGTGCTGTCAGCGATTCTGATAGCATTGATACTTTTTGTGTCAACATCAATTGTGCGGCTTAATTGCTTGTAAACTTCTTCCATCAATGTGCTTATCAAAGAAAACCTATTTTGTAACCCAAATAATAGAGCATCGCAATCATAATAATATAGCAATTTGTTTATAAGATGGCTTTTGTTCTTGTTGATAATTCTTTCAAAAATGTTTTTACTCATTCCGCACTCTGGAGAGTGACCAGCATCCATTATCCAAATAGGAAACATGTCAAAAAGAAAGGGCTGTTCAGCTTTTGAAAAAAAACGATTCCGAAGAATATCGGCCAATGCTATGATTTCACTATCTATACTTTTTGATAATGCATATACATTGTTTAGACTAATATCAAATTTCATTATGTGTTATTTAGTTTTATTGTTCTACAAGTTTGTCCCACAATTCTGTCGGAAGCAATTGTTTGAAATTCTCCATACTGCCTTTAGGTATAATGATTTGTTGTAAAGAATTGCAATTCCCGAAAGCGTCATCGCCAATACTCGTAACCGAAATAGGGAGTATAATTTGTTTCAAAGATGTACAGCCATTAAATGCTTTGTCGCCGATAATAGTAACTGAATCAGGTATGGTAATATGCATAAGTGATTTGCATTCTAAAAACGCCATTGCACCAATTGAGGTAACGCAATCAGGTATAATGACACATTGTAGTTTGTTATTCTCCCTAAAAGCATAATCGCCTATAGAAACAATTGATTCTGGAAGAATAATATTTTGTATAGAACATTTGCAAAACAATGCTCTGTTGATTGTTTTAATTGAATCAGGAATACATACTTTTGACAATCCGCGACAAGTCGAAAAAGCAGCCTCACCAATATGCATAACCGAACTTGGTATGTTTATTTCTGTAATACCTTGAAAAGAAAACGCCCCATCTCCTATTATTTTAACGCCATAAGGTATTTTTATTTTTCTCAATTTTGGACTATAAAGCGGAGCATCATATCCGCCTAAATTCTCAACCCAACTATAAGAGAATGCATTATTACACACAACCAATGTGTTATCTTTGATTGTATAATCTTCTAGCTCAAAATTTTTACACTTCAACAACCTCTTCCCATCTCTGCTATAAACCACGCCAAAATCGTCTTCAACACCATTAATAACATCATTCTCCGTTACCTCGGTATAAAGTGGTTCAACAAGATTACTCCATAAATATTGTGGCAGTATTTCCTTAAATTTGCCAATACTATTAGAGGGGACAACAATTCCATTCGTGTTATTAAATAGATTAGAACACCAATAAAAGGCCGTTTCATCAACATATTCAATAGAATTTGGTAAAAGAACTTTTACAAAGTCGGCTCCGAAAAAGGCATTTTTCCCTATGACTTTTGTTCCATTAGGAACTTCAATTTCACGATCATTTCCAAAATAAGAAATCAAACGTTTTTCGACAACATCAAACAACATGTTGTTACAAACCCGAAAGCGATTGGAATTGGAAATAATAACACAGGGTTCAAATTCATCATTTTTCCAATGCTTTGCATCGACAAAAGGATTTTCACCAATTTCTATAATAGAAGAAGGAATCGTCACGGATGATAATTCAGTTGAACAGAATGCACCACTACCGATGATTGTTATTTCTTCGGGGATAGTAACAATTTCTTCGTCTTTCCCAAAATAAAAAACCAGTTTTCTCCTATCAGATGTAAGTAGAAAGTTATCTTCAACAATAAAATGGGGAGAATCGCAGATAATATTTTCAATGCTGCCACAAAAAGGATTTTCACCAATGTATTCTATAGATTTTGGAATGTATAGTTTGTGAATGTAAAAGTATTCTATTTCATTATATACATCAAAAAAGCACTCATCACAGATTATCCTTGTGCTAGGATCAATTTTATATTCTTCACCATAAGTATTTCCATATGATAACATCCTTTTTCTATCATAACTGTATTGGCACCATGGAACACCAAATCTGTCTTCAACAGCATTAGCCAAATCTTCTGCTGTTACTTTGGTTGACATCTCTTCTTTCAATTCACCAACAGCAAAGCTCAGAAAATGTGCAGTCCAAGTTTTGCTATCTTCAAACTCGTATTTGTCAAAAACTTTGCTGTAATTGGCGTTGCCTCCAAGTAGGCTACATAAGCTTTTCATTCTATCGTCTTTCTCATAGAAATTGAAATACGGCCCTACACATACAAACTGATTATACCCTTTCAAACAACCTTTCACCAATTCGGCAAACCTGTCCAAATTAAAGTTCAGCATATCTAACACATTGGAAAGAACATGCAAGGTCGGCGTTTCTTCATTGCAAACAATGTCGTCTTGGGTCAAGTCATCAAACTTCTTATTTACGGTCTTAATCTCCGCATCAGGAAAGAACACCGAAGCATGAAGCACAGCGCGTTTCAAGCAGATCTCCGAAGGCTCAATCAATGTAATGGCTTTCACATTTTGTGCATAGCCATTTTCACGAAGGAAATCCGCATAACACATTGTTCCTAAAGCTTGCCCACAGCCGTAATCAATGATGTTGATTTCAGGTTGTTCAAGGAATTCTTTTGGTAATTTGTCAAAAGCATAATTCAGTTTGGCTTGGTGCATCTTGCCGAAAGCGAACAAGTAGGCGGTCATTTGTGGCTCGGAGTCCAAGATGTCAATGCCACGGTTCAAAGCCTCAAAGAGTTCATCCTGCAAGGCTAGTGGCAGTTCGCGGTAAAATTTGGTGGACAAGTTCCTCACTTTGTCGAAAGTGGGATTGTCCATGTATTTAAGCTTGTAGGCGTAGTTGGTGTTTTGTTCTATTATCATATTCATTATCCCGTTATCGTTTCTCCCAAAGGATTTATTTTATGCTTCTTATAATTCTCAACCGCTTTTTCCTTACTCGTATTCGCATAGCAATATTCGCACAGATGCGGGCAAGTGTTGTATTCGCCGATGTCTTTGCTGACGATGCAGCC
>DBXJ01000069.1:0-492 GCA_002309475.1 Bacteroidales bacterium UBA1215 | reverse complement strand
CGAGTTAACTATCTCAACACCAAGATAATCCATCAAAACTTTGTCGTGTTTTGCCAACCGTATCATCAAATCGTCGTCAACGCATTTGTTGTGCTTGATTCCGTATTGCGCAATGTCGATTTTTTCGCCGCAGGTCGCCAACTGATAGGTCCATTTCTTGTTGAGTTCGGCAAGACGTTGGGCAAATTTAACCATCTGACTTTCAGTCCATTCTGAATAATTGACATTGTTTTTTTCGAGGTTGGATTTTACCTTTTTGTAAAGGGCAATGTCCGCAAAACTAAAAACAAGTTTTTCGGTATAGCCGTACAGTTGATTACCAATATTTTCGACCTTACGGAGCAAATCGTCCACACTGATTTTATCCGTCAAAATCAACGGGTCAAACCGCCAAATCACCCTTCCTTTGCCAAAAGTTTCTACCAACTGTTTAAAGGTTGCGATTCGGTCTTCAAGCGGCGGCACACCTTTTTCTAAACCTTCTGAAACATA
>DBXJ01000012.1:950-2631 GCA_002309475.1 Bacteroidales bacterium UBA1215 | reverse complement strand
AATTTATAACACAAATCTTGTATTATATTTTCTTTCTTGAAAGTATCAGAAAAAATTCTCAATGATATAAAAAATAGTGTACAATAGGCGGCATTATTATAGGCATAAAAAAGACCGAACAAAGTTCGGTCTTTTTTTGTTTTAATATTTGCTTGTCGGGCATTTTTTTCTACTTCTTATATTCCTTCAAATTTTTGTTAATCAATCTAAAGTCGCCGATGGCCTGGAGTCCGATTTTGAAGATGCGTTTCAGATTGATGGAATTGACGCCGCCTTGACGGGGTTTGAAAGTGATGGGATACCATATACATTTTTCTCCCCATTTTTTGGCAATGGTACTAATCACCACGTTGCACAGGAAGAAATCTTCGGGTATCACTTTCATCACTTCTTGCAGTCTGTCGGCTTTCATTAGGCGGAAAGGTGTGTTGGCGTCTTTTACCCATTCTCCGAATACCAGCCATACCAACAAGCGTAAAACACGGGTGACCACTATTCTGCCGAAGCCGTCTTGCCGGTTGTTACGGGCACCGATGATGAAATGATATTGTTCTTTGTTGTCCCAGAATTTCCAGAATTCGTCGGGGTCGGTTTGTCCGTCGGAGTCGGTTTGGAACACATAGTCGGCACCTTCCGCAATGGCCTTGCGGTAGGCGAACAATACGGTGGCACCATGTCCGGAATTGGCCTTGTTGACAGGCAACAGATATGGATATTTTTCTTGCAAGGATTGCATGATATCGTAAGTATGGTCTTTGCTGCCGTCGTTGACTATCATCAAGCGGGAATCGTTGCCGATTTTTTCCACTACGGGATGCCATTGTGCGATTACTGCTTCAATATTGGCTTCCTCGTTGTAAGCCGGCATTACAATATATAGTTTATCGTTCATTTTTAGAAGTATTAAAAGTTACAAATTTATTGAGTACAAATTGGAATACAGCCACTACAAATACAGTAATGAATTTGGCAATGTATTTGTTCCATCCGGCCATATTGACCATTAAGAATAGCAAACCCTCGCTCAGTGCCAATCCTATCAAACCGATAATGTAGAATGACAAAAAACGCAGACCTGTCTTGTCTTTTACCTTAAAATTGTAAGACCGGTTGAGCAAAAAGCTGCAAAATATACCGCAATGTGTGCTGATGATATTGGCCCACAAGTGGTTCATATTCACATAACACAATCCGGAATAGATAACAAAGTCTAACGTGGCACAAAATCCGCCTATGATTCCGTAAAGAATGAAATTCCGGTATTTGTAGTATAGTTGTTTTATAAAGTCCATGCGTTGATACGTTTGATGGCTGAATCAATAGCCATATCCATATTGTAATATTTATATTCTGCCAAACGACCTATGAACAAATGCTTGCCTTGAGCTTCCAAGCTATGGACATCTTGCATATATTTCTCTCGCAGCAATTCGTTTTCTTTGTTCGGCATGGTGTAAAACGGCAGCCCTTCTGCGGAAGGATATTCATAGCAAATGGTCGTTTTGGAAGATTTTTCCTCTGTCATCTGTTTAAACTCGGTAATACGGGTATAATCGTAGTCGTTGGGATAATTTACCACCGGAGCAGGCTGGAATTGTTCTTGGTCCAAGGTTTGAAAATCCAATTTTACGGAACGATAGGTGAGTTTGCCATATTTGCAGTCAAAGAATTTGTCCAATTC
>DBXJ01000012.1:0-858 GCA_002309475.1 Bacteroidales bacterium UBA1215 | reverse complement strand
GGTGTAGCCGTGAGTAGGCATGCCTTGGTATTTGTCGGCAAAATAGCGGCAGTCGTTGTTGCTTCTGACGGGAATTCTGCCGGCGAGGTCCGGTGACAGTTTGTCAGGGTCGCAATTCCATTGTTTTTCGGTGTATTTTTCAAAAAAGAGACCATACAAGCGTTCTCCCACTTGTGAAACCACTTTGTCACGAAAAGATTGCGGAGGATTGTTGAAATGCGATTTTGCCACCTCTTGTTGCAAAAAGCCTTCTACTTCGGCGGTGCTTAAATCCACACCGAACACTTTGTTGATAGTAAGTCGGTTGATAGGGAAATTGATAAAATCGCCTTCGGCAAAACTCAAAACACGATGTTGGAAGTTGGAAAAGGTGGTAAAACGATTGACAAATTTCCACACTTCTTCTATTTTGGTGTGGAAAATGTGCGGTCCGTACTGATGCACTGTGATGCCGGCATCGTTTTTATAATCATAGATTTGTCCGCCAATGTGTTTTTTTTGTTCAATCATCAAAATTTTGAACCCTCTTTCTGCCAAGAGTCTGGCAGAGGTTGCCCCGCTTAACCCGCAACCGACAACAACTATATCGTAAAAAGCCATCTTTTTGTTTTTTTATCTTTTTTATAATTTGCAAAGATAACATTTTTTTCATAATTATCAATCACTTTCCACAAAGAGAAATATTTTTCACTTTTATAAAATAAAGATTGAATTTTTTTTTATAATTTTGCACATTAAAGTAAAGAATAAGTAATAATTTAAAAGAATAAGAAAAATGAAGAAATTTTTATGGATTGCAGTGTTTGCAATATTAACAAGTGGTTCAGCAATGGCACAATATACGCATAGTATTGGTGC
>DBXJ01000084.1 GCA_002309475.1 Bacteroidales bacterium UBA1215 | reverse complement strand
CCCCCGGTACCCTATCGGATACGACAGTTTAGCAAACTGCTGGTTTAAGCCACTCACCCACCTCTCCGGAGTGGGTTTTTTGAATTGCAAAAGTAGCATTTTTTTTAATGTAAATCGCAATTTTCTAAAAATTTTCAGTTTTTAATTTTTTTAGCATTACAAACTATTGAAAATAAAATGTTTGAAAAATTTTCTATAGACATTGGCTAAAAAGAAAATGTCGTCTATGTGAGACGGCAGCTTGTTTTTTGTTGCTGAAATGTCAGATTCCGGACAGGCAGCAACAAAAAAAGCACCTGATGATCAGGTGCTTTTTTTGAATATAAACACTTGTATTATTGTTGAGACATTTCAGCAATGGTGTCATCAATGAGAATTCTACCGCAGAATTCGCAGATGATGATTTTTTTGTGCATTTTAATGTCTATTTGTCTTTGTGAAGGAATTTGACTGAAACAACCGCCACAAGCATTTCTTTCCACTCTTACTGTTGCCAAACCGTTTTTACAACCTGTTCTAATACGGTTGAAGGCTGCCAACATACGAGGTTCTAATAGTTGTTCTTGTTGTTCTTTTTCTGCCAAAAGAGATTCTTCTTCTTTTTGTGTTTCGGCAATAATTTCGTCTAATTCATCTTTTTTAACTTTCAAGTCGGCTTGGTGACTCGTCAGTTCGGCTGTCAATTTGGAAATTTCTTCTTGTTTGTCGGCGATTTTTGCTTCAAATTCTTTTATTTTCTTGTCGCAGACTTGTATTTCCAAATTTTCGTATTCAATTTCTTTGCTCAAAGCATCATATTCTCTATTGTTACGAACGTTGTTTTGTTGTTCTTCGTATTTTGCAATTTGAGATTGAGATTTTTTGATGCCTTCTTTTTTTGCCAAAGTTTCTTGTTGCCATTCTTTGATAGCTTCTTGGTATTTGTCAATACGAGATTGCAATCCCATACAGGTATCTTCCAAGTCTCTCACTTCCAAAGGAAGTTCGCCGCGATTGATACGAACTTTATCAATTTTGGAACAGATGGTTTGCAATTTATACAAGCCCACCAAAGTGTTTTCTATACTTTTGTCAGCACCTACTTCTACAATTTGAGGTGTTTCAACTGCTGTGTTTTCTATTTCTTCTTTTTTCTTTTTTGTCTGTCTTACAGCCATTTTGATAGATAATTTAATGTAATTTTTTATAAATAATCTGCAGGATTTACTTCTTGCTTAGAAACTGCAAAATTACTAAATTTTTCGTTAAGTTTTTCAAAAATGAGCATTTTTGTTTGAATTTCGCTTTCATAATGCCCTATATCCGCTATTGGCAAGCGGTCTAAATTGTCTAAAAAATCGTGATGATGGAATTCTGAACTGACAAAAACATCAGCGTGTTGTTCTATGGCATAAGGTATCAAAAAAGCTCCGCTACCACCGCAAATGGCGACTTTTTTTACCGTTTTTCCTTTTACATTGGAACATTTTACACACTTTAGTTGCATTTTTTCTTTCAAAAATAGCATAAAATTTTCAAATGTCATCTTTTCTTTCAGTTCACCGATAAGGCCACTGCCGGCAAGCGGATTTTTGTTGGCAAGTACCAACAAATCGTAAGCGATTTCTTCGTAAGGGTGTTTTTCCTTCAAGGCGGCAATAATCTTATTTTTCAAATATTTCGGGAATATAACTTCAATTTTTGTTTCTTCTTCCCGGTGTATTTCACCTTGTTTGCCGACAAAAGGGCGGGTGTGTTTGCCGGCTTTGAAAGTGCCAAAGCCCGTTTGATTGAAACTGCAACAGTCATAATTGCCAATGCAACCGCCACCGGCAGAAAAAATGGCATCTCTGACTATTTGAGCATAATGATTCGGCACCGTGACAGCCAATTTGAGCAGTTGATTGTCGGCAGGACAAAGTATGGAAGTGTCTTGCAATTCCAATAAATCGGCAAAACGCTGGTTGACACCCATACGAATGTTGTCCAAGTTGGTGTGCATGGCATAAAGGCATATATGATGTTCTATAGCCTTCATCACCAATCGTTCTACACGGTTTGTGCCGGTGAGTTGTTTGATAGGGTGGAATATGAGCGGATGATGGCTCACTATCATATTGGCACCTGTGGCAATGGCTTCGTCTAAAATAGAATCTGTTACATCCAAACATATCAATCCGCGGGTTAATTTTTGGTCGGCATCCCCGACATTTAGTCCGGCATTGTCATAATTTTCTTGATAGAAAGGATGTGCAAATTGTTCTAAAAAATTAATGACATCTGAAATCTTGATATCGTCCATGAAAAAAAATCAAAAATAAAATCCAAAATTACAAAAAAAAATATTATTTTAGCAAAAATTTTGTTAAAAAAAAATAAAATTATAAATAATTATAAATCAACGCGATAAAAATTGTTAAAAATACTCTTGTATCCGGTTTCTCTCATTTGGGGCACAATAATGTTCCTTAGGAGGAAATATTACAACATAAAAGGAAGGACAAGTTTTGACAAACCGACCATTTGTGTGGGCAATTTGTGTGTTGGCGGTGCCGGCAAAACACCTCATGTGGAATATATGATTCGCTTGTTGTCGAAATATTATGAAATATCCACGCTTTCAAGAGGTTATGGCAGACAAACAACAGGTTTCCTTTTGGGTAACAGCCGTTCTACGGTAAGAGATATCGGCGATGAGCCTTTGGCTTATTATAAAAAATATCCGTCCATTTCGGTGGCAGTATGTGAAGATAGAGTAGAAGGTATTAACAAAATTTTGGAGAAATTGCCGGAAACAGATGTCATCATCTTAGATGATGCCTATCAGCATTTGCCATTAAAGGCAGGGTTAAATATTTTGTTGACAGATTATTATCAAATTTATACCAAGGATGCTCCGGTGCCATTAGGTCGTTTGAGAGAATTCCCTTCAGCTGCCAAAGAAGCTGATATTATTATTGTTACAAAAACTCCTCAAGTGCTGACGTCTATGGACGAAAATGTCATCAGAGCGGCTCTTAAACCTCTGCCGCATCAACAATTATATTTTTCTTATATAGAATTTCAACCAATGCAGCCATTGACAACGGCGGCAACCAAGATCAAACTTTCATCTATTCGTAGCGTAGTCACACTTACAGGTGTTGCCAATCCTTATCCTTTGCATGAATATTTGAATACCTATAGCGAAGTGAAGCATTTGGCATTTCCCGATCATCACCAGTTTACTGTAAGAGATATCAACAAAGCGGTGAGTTTTTTCAGTACCTTGCTCACACACGAAAAGGTGATTATTACCACCGAAAAAGATGCTATGCGGTTGATAGACAAAAGTCTGGTGGATGTTGTTGAGAAAATACCGGTATTTTATATACCTATAGAAATAAAATTTCATACTAAGTTTAAAGACGCATTTGACCATCAAATATTAAATTATGTTGCAAAAAATAAATGAAACGGCGGATTTTCTCATGCAACAATTCGGCCGGGAAGCAAAAATAGCCATCGTATTAGGCACCGGTTTAAATGATTTGGGAGCAGACATAGAAATAGAAAAAGCAATAGACTACAAAGATATTGTCAATTTTCCTGTTTCTACCGTCAAAGGACACGAAGGAAAGTTGCTCTATGGCACTTTAAGTGGTGTCAAGGTGATTGCCATGCAAGGAAGATTTCATTATTATGAAGGATATAATATGAAAGAAATTACCTTTCCGGTGCGGGTGTTTAAGGCAATGGGTATCGAAACTTTGATATTGTCAAATGCCAGCGGAGGCATGAATCCTTTGTACAAAGTGGGAGAAATGGTCATCATTACCGATCATATCAATCTTTTTCCTGAAAATCCGTTGCGAGGCAAAAACTATGACGAATTGGGAGACCGTTTTCCGGATATGAGCGAGGCTTATACGCGTGTTTTGATAGAAAAGGCGGAAAATATTGCCAAACATTATCAAATTCCTTATCAAAAAGGTGTCTATGTCGGTACAGCTGGTCCTACATTTGAAACACCATCAGAATATAAAATGTTTCGACTGCTTGGAGGTGATTGTGTAGGTATGTCAACAGTGCCGGAAGCAATTGTGGCAAGGCATGCCGGCATGCAATGTATTGCCTTTTCCGTGATTACCGATTTAGGGATTATCGGAGTGGTGGAAAAAGTATCTCATGAAGAAGTGTTGAATGCGGCAAAAATTGCAGAGCCGAAAATACGACAAGTGGTAAAAGAATTGGTGAAGGAGATATAATAAAATGTTATTCAGTGAGGTTTTAGTTCCACAGTCAATCAAAAACAAACTTCGTAGTACAGCTCAAAGCGGGCGTATAAGTCATGCACAGCTGTTTTTAGGGCAGGAAGGTATGCCGACATTGGCATTGGCATTAGCCTATTGCCAATATATAAGTTGTAAGCAAAGAACCGATGACGATGCTTGCGGGGTGTGCCCGTCTTGCATACAATTTAACAATATAGCCCACCCGGACTTGCATTTCTATTTTCCCAATATTGCCAAAAAGAAAAAAAGCAGCAGCGACAGCGATGATGCGGAAGGTGACGAGAAAAAAGGTTCTTCGGTGGATTTTTACGAAGATTGGCGTCAGATGATGATCAGTCATCATGCTTTCTTTTCCTATCAACAATGGCTGGAGGCAATTCAAGCAGAAAACAAACGTCCTATCATCAATGTAAGAGATGCTTCGCAAATTGTAAATACTTTGATAACTAAACCCTACGAGGCCGATTATCATTTTATCATCATCTGGATGCCGGAAAAAATGAATGCTGAAGCCGCTTCCAAATTGCTGAAGACAATTGAAGAACCGGATGGAAAAACTTTGTTTATTTTAGTCAGCGAGCATACAGAAAATATTCTGCCGACCATCCTTTCGCGTACGCAAATGGTGAAGGTGAACAAATTTAACATGGAAGATATGGCAAGCATCGTTGCTGAAAAAAAACAATGCAGTATGGATGTCGCCATAGATATAGTCAACATTTGCAACGGAAATTTGCTTGAAGCACTATCGTTAGAGGAAGAAGAGGAAACGGAAAACGAACAATATAATTTGTTTGTTGAAATGATGCGTTCCGCATATAGAATGTGCTATTTTTACAACAATCCGGCAAAAGTTGAATTTTCAACAACAAAAGAAACCATCGATCAGTTGAAAAAAATGGGACGAGAAAAGCAAATGGCATTTTTGACATATAGTTTGAATTTGGTGCGTAAATGCTTGATGTTGAATTGCGGGGCGGCAGATATTGTTCATTCTTCCGAAACAGAGAAAAAATGGCTGCAATCGTTTTCTCCATTTATTAATAAGAAAAACGGAGCAAAGGTAGTAGAGGCACTCAATACAGCTATACAAAATATAGCAGGCAATGCCAATGTGGAAGTATTGTTTGTAGATTTATTTTTGACATTAGGACAATTGATACAATATGGCGACGAACGCCGTAAGAAAAAAATATGATTAGCGTTAACAACCTTTCCATTCATTTTACAGGCGACTATTTATTTGAACATGTAAGTTTTGTTATCGGTGACCATGACAAAGTAGGGCTTGTAGGAAAAAATGGGGCGGGAAAAACCACTTTGCTCAA
>DBXJ01000049.1:2271-3742 GCA_002309475.1 Bacteroidales bacterium UBA1215 | reverse complement strand
GAAGAAGCCGACAAACGCTTGCACATGATGCTCTATTGGGATGTCAACAACGGCATATCCCGCCGCAGTTGGGCAAGAAACGAAGGTGCCATGTTCGCCATCAAAAGGGCTATGAATGACAATCCCGGCTTGCAAGTTACCCTGCCCAACTTGGTAGATGACCAACTATTGGAAAATTTGTTTTAAACCTAAAGACTCATAAATACAGTCTTTCTAATCAGTATTATGAGCAATATTTTAAAAGGAAGTTGCACAACTTCCTTTTTTTGTTGTTAGCCTATAAAATATTATTTTCCCCACGAGCAACCCTCACTCAGGTCGAAAATGCTCCTACTATTTTATCAGATTTTGTAAACGATTGACCAAGTAAGGTATAGCCGTTTCGAAATCAACGCCATACCAATTGGAATTTTCTCTTTTGATGGTGGCTTTGATAGCTTCTACAATAAAATCACCTGCCAAAGTATAGGAATCTTTCAAACTAATGCCACGGACGATGGCACCAGTAAGAATGCTGGCAAAGATATCGCCTGTACCGACAAAACTTCTGGGTTGTTTTTCATGAAAATAGTAGTCAAACATGTGTGTAGTGGAATCGTAAGAAACAATGCCGATTTTGCCCTTGCAGGATGGTATCTCTGCAGGTTCATGTTGGAATTCAACACCTTTCAAAACCACTTTTTTTGCACCTAACCGCGATAATCTTATCAATATATGTTGAATATAATTCCAATCGTAATCCATGGATGGATAAGGAATATCCAACAAAAAAGATGCTTCTGTCATATTGGGGACAATAATATCGGCTTTGGAACACAAAGTTAACATAGATTGTGCATATTGCTGCCCGAATCCTTTGTAGAAATTTCCGTTGTCACCCATGCATGGGTCAATAATTTTAATTGTATTGGCATGGCTGAAATTATCTATAAATTCCGACATCAAATCTATTTGATGGATAGAACCCAAATAGCCGGTGTAAATAGCATCAAATTGTATATTTTCCTGCTGCCAATGTTCCCAAATAGGACGAATTTCATTGGTTAAATCAACAAAAGTATAGTCTTTAAAACCGGTATGAGTGGACAAAACTGCCGTCGGAATAATGCAAGTTTCTATGCCCATAGCGGAAATAAGCGGCAAAGCAACTTTTAAAGAGCATTTGCCCACACACGATATATCCTGAATACTGACAATTCTTTTCATCTTGAAAAAACGTGCAAAAGTACTAAAAAGTTGTGAGTTGTTGCTCTGTTTAATCATTATTTTCAATAAAATTTGTTTGCATGGCAAAAAATATTGTACTTTTGCTATTTTAAAGACAAAAGATGATTAATACACGACAAAGTTTTGTTTACGCATTGTTGAAATATGCTTTGGCATTGGTATTATTGCTGGCTACGCAAGCTTTGTTCGCCATTGTCAACCATAGACTTTTCAACGTTGCCGACAAGGAAATTTTCTCCATCAT
>DBXJ01000049.1:0-2162 GCA_002309475.1 Bacteroidales bacterium UBA1215 | reverse complement strand
CTGGCAGGAATCGGTGTAATATTAATGTTGGCTGCCAATATGATAGATATCCCCTATTATCAATGGACATCCAGAAGGATGACCGGAGAAATATTCAATTATCTCGGTCAAAATTTTGAAGGCGGATGGAAAGACTTAACAACAACCTTTTTGAAAGATTTTTGGTACTATTTTCTTATCTATTTTTTCTTATTGTTTCTATGGTTTCTCGGCTCTTCAAGAATACATTTAGTTGCTAAAAATCAAGAAATTAAGAATAAGAAAACAGCTATTTTCAAAGAAATCGGCATCGGAATATTTATGTTGCTGCTCACGCTGACTTTGGCACGTGGCGGATGGATACATCAATACAGACCGCTATCGCCTATCGACGCCGGCCGTTATGCCGGACAAAGCAATACCGCTTTGATAGTCAATACTCCTTTTTCCATCATGCACACCATCGGCAACACCACTTCACTGAAAAAGTTAGACTATTTTGATGAAGAAGAATTGGAAAGGATTTTTTCACCGATTTCCCTACCCGACACCGCCGTTTTTCAAGCCTGCCACAAAAATATGAATGTGGTGCTTATCATATTGGAAAGTTTTTCAGAAGAATACATGGGATGTATCAACCAAGGAGGAGAAAGTTTTACGCCATTTTTGGATTCCCTGTCCGACTATTGCCAGATATATCGCGGTCGTGCCAACGGCAAACGATCGATAGAATCTTTGCCGGCTATACTATTGGGTATTCCGTCTTTGATGGACGAAGCCTATATCACCTCCCCCTATTCTCTCAACAAGACAAAGTCTTTGCCGGACATTTTAAAACCTTACGGCTATCAAAGTGCCTTCTTTCATGGAGCCTACAATGGTTCTATGAATTTCAACGGGTTTGCCCAAATGATTGGCATTGACAATTATTACGGCATGAACGAATACGACCATCCTGACGATTTTGACGGCACATGGGGCATTTTTGATGAACCGTTTTTACAATATAGTGTACAAAAAATGTCCACTATGCAACAACCCTTTTTCTCCACCATTTACACCATCTCTTCTCACCATCCTTATACGATTCCCCCTCAACATAAAGGCAAATTCAAAAAAGGAAAAATTCCATTGTTAGAAACAATTGGCTACGCCGATTATGCATTAAAGCGTTTCTTTGAATCAGCAAGCAAAACATCTTGGTATTCAAACACATTGTTTATCATTACAGCCGACCATACCGCACAAGCTTTGAGTGATTTTTACCGGTCTGACAACGGACAATACAATATTCCTATGCTATGGTTCCGACCCAACGATACAGCTTTTCATAGCGACAAAATATTCCAACATATAGACATCTTGCCGACCTTGCTGGACTATTTAAACATTGCAGAACCTTGTTTTTCTTTCGGAAAAAGCATATACACTTCTGACAAACGTTACCACATCGCCTACAATAACAATTATTACCAACTTACAGCCGGACAATGGATGATATTGTTTAACGGAACAAATTTTGAAGTTTTCGATCTCTCCGCCGACCCCTTGGCGACAAAGAATATTGAACAAGAAACACTGGACAATTTAGACATTCAACACTGCAAAAACTTATTGAAAGCCATCATCGAACAATACAACAACAGAATGATTGACAATAAGTTGACAATTAAATAAAAAGATTTACGAGTTTATCCGGATTATCTCACCAATAACAAATCCTACTGATAAATGTAGGCAGCATGGTTTTAAAAGATTGATATGCTTATCCTATTTTTCATACTGCAAAGTATATTTATCATTGCTGTCCACATTTACTGGGACATTATAATTATACGCATCTTTGAATGTAAGAAAGACATTTTCAATAGAAATAGTGTCATACGAGAAAGTTGCAGTTGATAGTTTAGTGTGATTTAAAGAAAAATTAAAAGTATCAACATCATCTTCGAAATATACACCATCATAATAATCATCAATATTATAATCCAATAAATCGATAAAAATAGTATCGTTTACCATCCATACATTCTGTATATTATCAGATAAAGAATGAAAATCAAATATTTTGGAATAAGTTCTATCAAACAACAAGTAATGTTCGTAGCCAGAAGCCCGTCCAGACCCTCCACAAAATACTGTTTGTAAAATATAATAATCTCCCAAAGAGTATAACTTGGCTT
>DBXJ01000057.1:24681-24987 GCA_002309475.1 Bacteroidales bacterium UBA1215 | reverse complement strand
ACACCCTCATAGAAGTTGATGGCGGCGTAGGATTGCAAAACTACCGACAACTCCTTGAAGCCGGTTGCGATGCTTTGGTATGCGGAAATAGCATTTTCAGTTCAGAAAATCCCTCCCATACCATTGAACTATTAAAACAATAAATATGAAACAATTTTTATTGTTAACTACTATCTTTGTCTTATGTTTGCCCTTTGCTTGGGCACAAGAGACCATTTCTCACAAAGGATTTGAACTGCAATTTTCCACCAACATGTATTGGGGAAGTGTTGACAATGCCAACTTTTACAGCGGAATCCTTAAAGG
>DBXJ01000057.1:663-24511 GCA_002309475.1 Bacteroidales bacterium UBA1215 | reverse complement strand
ATTGAAATTCGCTATCATGTAAATAGTTCTTTTTCATTCGGTCTTTATTTTTCGCAATCAATTCTTACTGCTAAGGGAACTAAATCATTTGCCGTAAATAGTTCCAATTACAATACCGGTGGTTTGCAATATATAGAAGAGCAATTGCTTGGAAAAGAAACCAGAAATTTTTTTGGCATCAATTTCACTTATATGTACCGCAACAACTCTCGTTTCTATCCGCTTGTAGAATTTGGAACCCACCTCAACTCTGTAAAAGTAAAAAGTTCAGAATTGATAGTAGAAGGAGTAGCATTTGACTTGATAGACCACTATGGTGGCGTTGTCTATACCGGTGACGACCGTACAGAAATTGACCCGCATTTAGGTGGTGTTGGCTATGGATTTATTGCTTCTGCAGGTGTAAGGATTTCTTTTACAGAATATTTGGCCGTAGAACCGCTATTTAGCGTCAGTATAGAAAAATTGAAATTGGATGGCTATGACAAAATTCGCCCCAACTATAGTCTTGGCATACGTTTTGTACTAGGTGATAAAGTATTTGCTAAATAATTTATTATGAACAAATTGTTGATTACAATAATATGTCTGTTTTCCTATTCACTGCTATTTGCGCAAATAGAAAAATTCCAATTTGCCACACAATTGGAACAAACATATACGCTTATCAACGCTGATAAATTAGGGAATATCTACACGTGTGACGGGTCTGTACTCTACAAATTTTCACAGACGGGTGAGTTACTTTGCAGTTATTCTGCCTATTCCTTCGGAAAAATTGAAAGTTTTGACACCTACAATCCCATGAAAATTCTCATTTTTTCCAAAGACTTCACTCAGATTACATTTGTTGACAACAAATTGGCTCACCAACACAACCAGTCTATCCTTAGTGACAACAATTTGCATATACCTATGTGTGTATGCTCGTCATACGACAATGGTTTTTGGGTGTATGATGACGGCTACAACCAAATTTTCCGTTTTAATGCCAATGGACAAATTCAAAACAATAGTTCTGCATTCAGCACTATTTGGGACAAGAAAGTGTGCCCTACTCAAATTTTTGAAGATCTGTCAGGAAAACTTATTGCCTATGATAGTTTAAACGGCTTTTTCCTGTTTGACCAATTTGGTACCTTTATCAAAAATGTACCCATTTTACATCTTTCTCACATCAGTATTTACCAGCAATATGTTGTCTTTATACAAGATAACTTGCTTCATTTTTATAATCTTGACACACTACAAGACTATACTTCCCCGCTTCCTAACGAAGACGTGGAACAAATACATATCCAAAACAATGTCATGGTTACTTTGGATAAATTAGGAATTGTAAGAATTTATACTGCTAAAAATTAATCTTCAACCATAGATGTTATCAATCGGAACAAGTCATTGTAATGTTCCAATCCACAACTTTGACAATCGTCTTCAGGGGCGTGATAACCGCCATAACGCTGCCCCATGGTATAAATAAATATGGCAGGACAATGTTTAGAGAAAAACCAATGATCGCTATTGGCAACATTGGGACGATGCTGAATGGCTGACACTGCATGCCACTTGTCATTCAATCGGCACAATTTATCATAATAGGGCTTTGTTTGCTCCGATTCTCCATTGACAACCATAAAACCTTCATCTCCCCCGCAAAACATGTCTATATTGACCAATAATTTTACTTTATTGAAATCTATCAAAGGATGTTTTACAGCATAGGCAGAACCTTTCAATCCGGCTTCTTCCCCGCTAAAAAGCATAAATACCATGGTATATTTGCCCGGATTTTGCTTGTAATATCTTGCCAAATCCATGACTGCAGAAGTACCGCTTCCATTGTCATGAGCTCCATGAAAAACAACCTTGTCACCCATCATGCCCAAATGGTCATAATGTGCAGTAAACACTATCATGGTGTCAGTGGTTCCTTGTATTTTTGCACAAACATTTTGCGTTGGATAGTCTTTATAATATCGTGTTGAGCATTGCACATCAATTTTCTTTACTTTTTTGGGCATTTTGGAAGCCGAACATTCAACAAAAAAATATGGAGATTCCTGCTCTGCTCTCAAAACACTATAGGTATTCAATTCCGGCACTTTCGCCAACAAAATTCTACAATGCAACAAATTCGCCGAAGAGAGTACTCTCAACAAAGTCTTTACTTTTTTATCCAACTCTTTATCTTCTGTTGAATAATTGGTGGCATCTACAAATATGCATTCATATTTTGGATGGAAAAGGTCTGCCCTGTTTTGTCTTGCAATTTTATTCAATTTGGCACTATCCAACAAATCGACTACATTCAGCGACAAACTTGGTTTTAGATTGGCATAATTTACCGTTGCATTTGGAAAAAAATTTCTATCCCCATAAGCATACATTCTATAATCATTGAAGGGTTTTAATTCTACTCCGTTGATTTTCAGCAAAGTTGCACCTTCAATAGCATGTACACTAAAAGTATAATTTTGATAATAGTTGTCAACCAATGGATTTACTCCCATTTGTTTGAATTGCTCCCGCAAATAATGAGCGGCAATACTATCCCCTTTGTAAGCATAGCCTCTTCCACACATTTTATCGGATGTCAATTCTGACAACACTTGACGCACATAATTGCTATCTTGTGCTGAAATAGTTGTCAGTGATAATACAAAGCAAAAAATTATAGCCCACTTTTTCATACTATTACTTATAAAAAAGAAGGAAAAGCAAATTGCTTTCCCTTCAAAAATGTATCAACTTAAAAAATTATGCTTCAGTTTTTTCTTCTGCTGGAGTGCTTTCTGCTTCCGGAGCCTGAACTGCTTCTGTTGTTTCTGCTACAACTTCATTATTGGCTTCAACAGATGCTTTCTTTTTACTACTTCTACGAGTTGATTTTGCTTTCTTCTTAGCACCTTTGTTTTGGCTATAAGATTCATTAAAATCAACCAACTCCATCATACACATATCTGCAGCATCGCCTATTCTAAAACCGGTGCGTAAAATACGAGTGTAACCACCATGACGTTCACCAACTTTTTGAGATATTGTTCCAAATAATTCTTTAACGGCTTCCTTATTTTGCAAATAAGAAAATACCACTCTACGAGAATTAGTTGTATCTTCTTTTGATTTTGTTATTAATGGTTCAATATATTTACGAAGCGATTTTGCCTTTGCAACTGTTGTATTGATTCTTTTATTTAAAATCAATGACGATGCCATATTAGACATTAATGCCTTACGATGTGCACTTGTTCTTCCTAAATGATTTACTTTTTTTCCGTGTCTCATAACTCTCTACTACTTTTCTTGATCCAGTTTATACTTTGAAACATTCATTCCGAATTCCAAACCTTTGGATTTTACTAAGTCTTCCAACTCATTTAATGATTTCTTACCAAAGTTTCTAAATTTTAACAAATCTGCTTTTTGATAAGTTACCAATTCTCCCAAGGTTTCTACTTCTGCTGTCTTCAAACAATTCAATGCCCTCACTGACAAATCCATATCTTGCAATCTTTGTTTTAACAATTGACGAATATGCAATGATTGTTCATCAAATTCATTTGTCAATGCTACTTGCTCGGTATTTACATCTATTTCTTTGTCTGTAAACAATGCGAAATGTTGAATTAAAACGTCTGCTGCTTTCTTTAATGCTTCTTTCGGGTGTACAGAACCATCGGTTGTAATTTCAAAAATCAATTTTTCAAAATCGGTTTTTTGTTCAACACGATAATTTTCTACTCTATACATAACATTGATAATAGGTGTATGAATAGAATCTATCACGATTACACCTGTTCCCTCATGAAGTAATTTATTTTCATCTACAGTTACATAACCACGACCTTTATCAATTGTCAATTCCATTTCCAATTTTACATTGGGTTCCATAGAACAAATGTGAAGATCCGGATTTAATACCTGAAAATTATTTAAAAATTCATTAATATCGCCAGCAACAAACTCATTTTTACCAGTTATAGTCACCTTAATTTTTTCACTCGTTTGATCTTCTAATTTGCTTTTCAAACGAATTTGTTTTACATTAAGAACTATATCTGTAACATCCTCAATAACGCCAGGAATTGTAGCAAATTCATGAGCCACGCCTTCTATCTTTAATGAAGTAATTGCATAACCTTCTAATGAAGAAAGCAAGACCCTTCTTAAAGCATTTCCTATTGTTACGCCATAGTTTGGCTGCAGAGGACGAAATTCAAAAACGCCAAAGGAATCTGTTGATTCAATCATTAGCACTTTATCCGGTTTTTGAAAGGGTATTGTTACCATTATTTTTCTTTTTTTGTTTATTTTGTTTATTTACTACTTAGAGTACAACTCTACAATCAATTGCTCATCAATATTTTCAGGAATAGATGCTCTTTCCGGATATTGCATGAATTTGCCGGACATTGAATTGGCATCCCATTCCAACCATTCGTATGAATTGGTACGACGGCTCAATGAATCAACAATCACTTCACATGATTTTGAACGTTCACGAACACTAACTATATCATTAGGTTTTAATGTATAAGATGGTATATTGACAACATTGCCATTAACCATAATGTGTTTGTGTGATACCAATTGACGTGCAGCTGCACGAGTCGGAGCTATTCCTAAACGATATACTACGTTGTCTAAACGTGCTTCTATCAATTGAAGTAAAATTTCACCTGTTACACCCTTCTTTGCTGATGCTACATGGAATACATTCTTGAATTGACGTTCTAATATGCCGTAGGTATATTTAGCTTTTTGTTTTTCTTGCAATTGTTTGCCATATTCTGATGCTTTAGATGTACGTTTTCCACGTGCACTTTGACTTTTTCTTTCAAAATATTTATCTGCACCATAAATAGGTTCTTTGAATTTTCTTGCTATTTTTGTTTTTGGTCCTATATATCTTGCCATAATTTTTCCTTTTTTTTCTTGTTAGCACTATACTCTTCTTCTTTTTGGAGGTCTACAACCATTGTGTGGTAGTGGAGTAACATCTACTATTTCTGTTACTTCTATTCCAGATGTATTGATTGTACGAATAGCAGATTCCCGTCCGCCTCCTGGACCTTTTACAAATACTTTCACTCTACGCAATCCTAAATCATAAGCTACTTTTGATGCGTCTTGTGCTGCCATTTGAGCTGCATACGGAGTGTTCTTTTTGGAACCTCTAAAACCCATCTTACCTGCTGATGACCAAGATATTGCTTGACCTGCATTATTTGTTAATGTTACTATTACATTATTGAAAGATGCTTGGATATAAGCTCTTCCAACTGCGTCCACTTTTACAACTCTTTTCTTTGTAACTTTCGTTGATTTTGCCATAAATCTCTCAATTTTTTAATTGTTACTACTTAGTTGCTTTTTTCTTGTTTGCAACCACTTTCTTACGTCCTTTACGTGTACGCGCATTGTTTTTCGTAGATTGTCCACGAAGAGGTAATCCAATACGATGACGGATACCACGATAACAACCTATGTCCATCAAACGTTTGATATTCATTTGGACTTCTGAACGGAGTTCTCCTTCTATCTTCATTTCTCCAATGATACCACGGATGGCTGCTAATTCGTCATCGTTCCAGTCTTGTACTTTCTTATCAAAAGATACATTGGCTTTTGTCAATATCTGTTCTGACATTGAACGACCAATGCCGTAAATGTAAGTTAAACCTATTACACCTCTTTTGTTGTTTGGTAAATCTATACCACCAATTCTTGCCATAAATTTTTACTCCTTTTACGTTATTTATTATTTACTATCCTTGTCTTTGTTTAAATTTTGGATTCTTTTTGTTTATTACATAAACAACTCCTTTGCGACGAACTATTTTACAATCGTCTGATCTCTTTTTTACTGATGTTTTAACCTTCATTTGTTATGTTAATTTTTATATCTGAATATAATTCTTGCCTTTGATAAATCGTATATTGACATTTCCATTCTCACTTTATCGCCCGGCAATATTTTTATATAATGCATTCTCATTTTCCCTGATACATGAGCGGTTACTATATGCCCATTTTCAAGTTCTACTCTAAACATTGCGTTTCCCAACGACTCTTTTACTACTCCGTCTTGTTCAATAGCTTCTTCTTTTGCCATCTATCTGTTATTTAAAACTTCTTCAATATACTCGTAGGTAGATATCAATTCTGTTCCCTTGTCTCTTATAGCTACCATGTGTTCATAGTGCGCCGATGGTAGTCCGTCTATTGTTCGAGTTGTCCAACCATCCGGTTCTATCTTGATTTCTTTTCGGCCTAAATTTACCATTGGTTCAATACAAATCACCAAACCTTTTTTCAATTTTGGGCCATTTCCTTTGAAACCATAATTAGGAACTTCCGGTCCTTCGTGCAGATTTCTTCCACAACCATGACCTATCATCTCTCTTACTACAGAATAGCCATACTTTTCAACATAAGTTTGAATAGCATTGCTGATATCTCCTATTCTATTTCCTTCAACTGCCTGTTCTATTCCTTGATACAATGCTTGTTTAGTTCTATCGCAAAGATTTCTAATTTCTTCTGCAACATGTCCTACACAAAATGTATAGCAATAGTCAGCATGAAAACCATTCTTTTTCGCTCCGCAATCGACTGATACAATATCTCCCTCTTGTAATTCGTATTGTCCCGGTATTCCGTGTACCACTACATCATTCACCGAAATACATAGGGTTGCGGGGAATCCATTATAATTTTTAAAACTCGGCACTGCACCATTATCTCTAATATAGGTTTCTGCAACACTATCCAATGTTTTGCATCGAATACCGGGTTTTATCAATTTAGCCACCTCGGCCAAAGTCCTTCCTACTATGGAAGCACTTTCTTTCATAATGTCTATTTCCCGCTCTGTTTTTAAATGTATCATGCTATCTATTACTGAACGGGAAGTGGAGAACGTCCTTTTATACGACCTGATTTTGTCAAGCCGTCATAATGTCTCATTAATAAATGACTTTCTATTTGTTGTAAGGTATCTAATACTACACCTACCATAATCAACAACGATGTGCCGCCAAAGAATTGTGCAAATTGAGAGTTGATTCCCAACAAACGGGCAAATGCCGGCATAATGGCTACCAATGCCAAAAATATTGAACCCGGTAAGGTAATTTTAGATATGATATTATCAATAAACTCTACAGTCTTTTTGCCAGGTTTTACGCCCGGAATAAAGCCGCCGTTTTTCTTCATATCTTCTGCAATCTGAGTCGGATTGAAGGTAATAGCTGTATAGAAATAGGTAAACACTATAATCAATACAGCAAATACAACATTATACCAGAAACTATTATAATCTGTCAATGCTGCTGCTACCGAACTCATTGACTCGGTATTTGAAGAAAAGCCCATGATTGTTAAAGGCAAAAACATAATGGCTTGAGCAAAGATAATCGGCATAACGCCTGCTGCATTCACTTTTAACGGCAAATATTGTCTTTGTCCGCCATATTGTCTGTTGCCTACTATACGTTTTGCATATTGTACGGGCACTTTTCTGGTTCCTTGTACCAACAATATTGTTACCAAGATTACTCCCACTAACAACAAAAGTTCTAACAAGAATACTACCAAACCACCATTTGTTTCAGCAACTCTTGAAACAAATTCTGCTGACAAGGCGAATGGCAATCTGGCAATAATACCAATCATAATGATAAGAGAAATACCATTTCCTATTCCTTTTTCAGTAATACGTTCTCCCAACCACATAATAAACAAGGTGCTGGACACTAATACGATTAATGATACGAATATGAAAGAAAATGGCAATCGTCCTACGATTACTTCTCCTGTCAAAGAATGGAACACGCCGGAATGAGTACCAACGGTATTAACCATATTGGCCAAATATGCCGGTGCTTGAATAGCCGTTACAACTATTGTCAACATTCTTGTCATTTGGGTAATTCTTTTTCTACCACTTTCGCCTTCGCGTTGTAAGCGTTGGAAATAAGGTACTACCAATGTCAACAATTGCACTACAATAGATGCAGAAATATACGGCATAATACCTAGTGCAAATATAGAAGCATTTGAAAAAGCACCACCGGAGAACATATCCAATAATCCTAACAAACCTTCTCGTGAATTAGACATAAAAGCTGTTGTTGACAATGCTTTTACATCAATTCCTGGTAGAGCGATATATGACCCTACACGATAAATTAATATGATACCTAAAGTATAGAGTATCCTCTTGCGAAGATCTTCTATATTATAAATGTTCTTGAGTGTGGTTACAAATCTTCCCATGCTACAATTTTGTTGCTACGCCGCCTTTGGAGGTAATCATTTCTTCTGCTTTTGCAGAAAAAGCATGTGCTTTTACTTCCAATTTTGCCGTAAGTTCACCTTTTGCTAATATTTTTACTAAGTCTTTCTTGCCAATCAATCCATTTGCTCTCAACACTTCTTCATCAATGACAGTTAAACCTTTGTTGTCTGCCAATTGTTGTAGTGTTGACAAATTAACGGCTGTATATTCTACTCTGTTAATATTTTTGAATCCAAATTTAGGCACACGTCTGTACAAAGGCATTTGACCACCTTCAAATCCAGACTTACGAGAATAACCGGAACGAGATTGTGCTCCTTTATGTCCTCTTGTAGAAGTACCACCTTTGCCTGATCCTTGACCTCTTCCTAGTCTCTTGCTCGATTTTGTTGATCCTTCTGCAGGTTTTAAACTATTCAAATTCATTTTAATTCGTTTTTGCTTGTTATTACAATTCCTCTACTTTCAATAGATGCTTTACTGTTTCTATCATACCCAATACTTGTGGGGTTGCCACTACTTCTATAGGGCGGTTCAATTTATGAATACCTAATGCTTCTATTGTTCTTTTTTGAACTTTCGATCTGTCTATTTGACTTTTAACCTGTGTTATTCTTAACTTCTTGTCCATCTCAATTCTTTTTTTTTGATTAAACAATTATCCATTAAATACAGTATTCAAGTCAACTCCTCTTGCTTGGGCTACCATATAAGGATCTCTCATCTTTGATAAAGCGTCGAATGTTGCTTTTACTACACTATGAGGATTGGATGAACCTTTTGATTTTGCCAACACATTTTTTACGCCTACGCTTTCCAATACAGCACGCATAGCACCACCTGCTATCACACCTGTACCTTCTGTTGCCGGACGTATCAAAACACGTGCTCCGCTATATGAACCTTCTTGTGCATGAGGAACTGTACCTTTCAATACCGGCACTCTTATCAAGTTCTTCTTTGCGTCTTCTTTTCCTTTATCAATGGCAGCTGTTACTTCTTTTGCTTTACCTAAGCCATAACCTACTATGCCATTTTCATCGCCTATGATCACAATAGCTGAAAAACTGAAAGTTCTACCACCTTTAGTTACTTTTGTTACTCTACCTACATGAACTAATCTCTCTTTTAATTCTAGTTCACTTGCTTTTATTCTTTTATCTGACATAATCAAAATTTAGAATTTTAAACCACCTTCTCTAGCTGCATCTGCTAAAGATTTTACTCTACCATGATACAAATAACCATTTCTATCAAAAACAACAGTTGTAATACCGGCTTCGATAGCACGACTTGCCAATTGTTGTCCCACTAATTTGGCTTGCTCAATTTTCGGCAACTTCTGGGCAGAAATAGCTCCAACTGAAGAAGCTGATGCCAATGTATTACCTAAATCATCATTGATTATTTGAGCATATATTTGTCCATTACTTCTAAACACAGTCAATCTTGGACGAACTGCAGTTCCGTGCAAATCTCTTCTAATTCTATGTTTTATTCTTTCTCTTCTAAAAACTTTACGATTTTTTGTTCCCATTTTTATCTATGGATTTTAATGTTTACAATCTAATCTTACTTTTCTGCTGATTTACCAGCTTTTCTACGAACCTCTTCTCCTACAAATCTAATACCTTTACCCTTATATGGTTCTGGTTTTCTGTAAGATCTGATTTTATTAGCCACTTGTCCTAACAATTGTTTATCAGCACTTGACAATTTGATTAAAGGATCTTTTCCTTTTTCTGTTACTGTCTCAACTGTTATTTCTTTAGGCATTTCAAAAATGATATTGTGGGAATATCCTAATGACAATTCTAATAATTGACCATTAGCTTGTGCTTTATATCCTGTACCAACCAATTGTTGGGTAATAGTAAAGCCTTCTGATACACCTTTTATCATATTTGCCAACAATGCTCTATACAAACCATGCATTGCTTTATGTCTTTTTTGTTCAGTATGTCTTTCTAAATGTAAAACACCATCTTTTTCAGACAAAGTGATACATGGATCCACATATTGTTTCAATTCTCCTTTTGGTCCTTTAACGGTTACAATGTGGGTTTTGTCATCCGATGTAACTGTTACACCACTGGGTAATGATATGGGTAATTTTCCTATTCTTGACATTGTACTTCCCTCCTATATTAACTAATATAACAAATTACTTCACCGCCGATTCCCATACTACGTGCTTCTTTGTCTGTCATCAAACCACGTGATGTGGAAATAATGGCTATTCCTAAACCATTCAATACTCGCGGCAATTCATCTGCACCTACATATTTACGCAAACCCGGACGGCTTACTCTTTTCAAATCTGTTATGGCACTTTGTTTAGATATGGGATGATATTTCAAAGCTATTTTGATTGTTCCGGGAACATTAGTATCCACAAATTTATAATTCAAAATATATCCTTTATCAAACAATATCTTTGTTATTTCCTTTTTTATATTTGACGTAGGTATTTCAACTACTTTATGTTTAGCCATCACGGCATTACGTATTCTTGTCAAATAATCTGCTATTGGATCAGTATTCATTTCTTTTTCCTTTTTTATTTTATTACCAACTTGCTTTTTTTACTCCTGGTATTAAGCCCTTTGAAGCCATTTCTCTAAAATTGATACGAGAAATTCCAAATGTTCTCATATAACCTTTTGGACGACCAGTCAATTTACAACGATTGTGCAATCTGATAGCATTTGAATTTGGAGGTAATTGTTGCAATGCTTTGATAGCTGCTTCTTTTTCCTCTGTATATTCTAGTCCAGATTTTCTGATTATTTCTTTTAATTCAGCACGTTTTTTGCTGTATTTTTCAACTAACTTTGCTCTTTTTACTTCACGAGCTTTCATTGACTCTTTTGCCATAACTATTTCTTCTGATTTTTAAATGGTAAACCGAATTCTTTCAACAATGCCATACATTCTTCATCGTTACGTGCTGTAGTAACGAATGTAATATCCATGCCATTGATTTTATTAATCTTATCTATATCAATTTCCGGAAATATAATTTGTTCTGTTACACCCATTGAATAATTTCCTTTTCCGTCAAATCCTTTGTCGTTAATACCTCTAAAGTCTCTGATTCGTGGGATGGATACAGAAATCAATCTATCCAAAAATTCATACATTCTGTCGCCTCTCAATGTTACGCGAACGCCTATAGGATTTCCTTTTCTCAATTTGAAATTAGAAATATCCTTTCTTGATTTGGTTGCTACGGCTTTTTGACCGGCAATCATTGTCATTTCATTTATACCATTGTCTATCAACTTCTTGTCTGCAGTTGCAGCACCTATTCCTTGATTCAAACATATTTTTGTAATCTTAGGAATACGCATCACTGTTGTGAAGTTAAATTGTTTTTGAAGAGCTGGCATGATCTCTTTTACATACTTTTCTCTTAATCTCGGTGTATAGCCCATTATTTAATCTCCTCTCCAGATTTTTTTGAATATCTAACTAACTTACCATTTTCTGCTACACGTCTTCCTACTCTTGTGGCATTACCTTTTGCATCTACCAACATCAAATTAGAAATGTGTATTGCAGCTTCTGTTTTAACTATTCCTCCTTGTGGGGTTTTTGCCGAGGGCTTTGTGGCTTTGGATACCATATTCACCCCTTCTACAAACGCTCTGTAATTTTTAACATCAACTTTGAGCACCTTGCCAGTCTGTCCTTTATCATCCCCTGATAAAACTTTTACTGTGTCCCCTTTTTTAATACGTATCTTCGGTTGCATGTCTTTTTTTATTTTTCTTTTATTATAACACTTCTGGTGCTAATGAAACTATTTTCATAAATTGTTTTTCTCTCAATTCACGTGCTACGGGTCCAAATATACGTGTACCACGCAATTCATCTGTTGCTGTTAATAATACTACTGCATTATCATCAAAACGAATATATGAACCATCGTTTCTGCGAACTTCTTTCGTCGTTCTTACTACAACAGCTTTGCTAACTGTTCCTTTCTTAATATTTCCAGATGGAATAGCATCTTTTACTGTTACTACGACTTTGTCTCCTACTGTAGCATAGCGTTTTTTTGTACCACCCAATACACGGATACACAAAACTTCTTTTGCACCACTATTGTCTGCTACAGATAATCTTGATTCTTGTTGTATCATTTTATTTAGCCTTTTCTATTATTTCTACTAATCTCCAGCACTTATTTTTACTCAATGGTCTGGTTTCCATAATTCTTACAACATCACCTATACCACATTCGTTGTTTTCATCGTGTGACATAAATCTGGATGTTCTCTTTAAGAATTTTCCATACTTAGGGTGTTTGAATTTACGTTCAACTTCAACAATGATCGATTTATCCATCTTGTTGCTTACTACGATACCCTCTCTTTGTTTTCTAAAATTTCTATTATTATCCATACTTAGAATTTTCCTTATTTAACCGACTTTAATTCAGCAAGTTCTCTAGCACGTATTTCAGTTTTAAGTCTTGCTATGGTCTTACGATTTTCTTTTATCCTGTTAGGATTTTCTATTGCAGAAACTGCATGATGCAATTTTAATTTTGCTAATTGCTTTACTTCTTCATCCAAACGCTCTTTCAATTCTTTGGTTGTGAGCTCTGCTATTACTGACTGTTTCATTACTTTTACTTTATAATGTTTCTTCTGAATAATCTCTTCTTACCACAAATTTTGTCAAAATCGGCAATTTTTGTGCACCTAAACGCATGGCTTCTTTTGCAACTTCTAATGAAACTCCGTCTGCTTCAAAAAGAATTCTTCCCGGAGATACTCTAGCTACAAAATATTCTGGATTTCCTTTACCTTTACCCATACGTACGTCTAACGGCTTACGAGTGATAGGTTTGTCAGGGAATATACGAATCCACAATTGTCCTTCACGTTTCATGTAACGAGTTATTGCTTGACGTGCTGCTTCTATTTGACGTCCCGTCATTAAGCAGTCTTCTGTAGCTTTCATAGCAAATGAACCAAACGCAATTTCTGCTCCACGCTTGGTGTTGCCTTTCATCTTACCCTTCTGGGGCCTTCTATATTTTGTCTTTTTTGGCTGTAACATTGTTGCTCTGTTTTTCTAGTTCTTATTATTTCTTCTTCTTTCTCCACCACGTTCTGAACGTTCTCCACGGAAACCTCTTCCATTGCCGCTTGGTCTTCTATTTCCTCTATTAGAGTTTTCACTCATGGCTTGGAATAAATCTTTCTTTCCGTATATCAAACCTCTGCATATCCATACTTTTACACCTATTCTTCCATAAGTGGTATGAGCTTCTGCTTGACTATAGTCGATGTCGGCTCTTAAAGTATGTAGTGGTGTTCTACCTTCTTTATAATGTTCTGTTCTAGCCATTTCTGCACCACCTATACGTCCTGATACAGAAACTTTTATTCCTTCTGCACCCGATCTCATGGTTGATGTAATGGCTGTTTTGATCGCTCTACGATAAAACATTCTTCCTTCTATCTGTCCTGCTATCGTTTGGGCTACTAATACGGCATCCAATTCTGGTTTTTTGATTTCTGATATGTTGATTTGGACATCTTTTCCTGTAATTTTGCCCAATTCTTCTTTCAACTTATCAACTTCTGTTCCCATTCTGCCGATAATTAAACCCGGACGTGCAGCATTGATAGTTACTGTCACCAATTTAAGAGTTCTTTCAATATATATTTTGGAAATTCCGGCTTTATGCAAACGAGCATTTAAATACTTTCTGATTTTGTCGTCTTCTACTAATTTTTGACCAAAATCTTTTCCGCCATACCAGCTGGAATCCCAACCTCTTACGATACCTAAACGTATTCCTATTGGATTAACTTTCTGTCCCATCTATTCTTCTGTTTGATTTTCGTTTTTTACTTTGCTGTCTACTACTATTGTAATATGGTTAGAACGTTTTCTGATTCTATAACCGCGTCCTTGAGGAGCT
Source organism: Bacteroidales bacterium UBA1215 (assembly GCA_002309475.1). Taxonomy (GTDB): domain Bacteria; phylum Bacteroidota; class Bacteroidia; order Bacteroidales; family WCHB1-69; genus UBA1205. The sequence goes on along the minus strand of DBXJ01000057.1, from coordinate 10,262 downwards.
GTTCTTAATCTTTTCATTACTCGTCCACCATCTACAAATATTTCTTTAACATACAAATGACTATCCTCTACTCTAGAGTTTTCATTCTTTGCTTGCCAATTGGCTACTGCTGAAAGAAGCACTTTACGAATCTTTTCTGCTGATTCTTTTTTGCTATACTTCAATACATTCAAAGCATAGTCTACGTTCTTTCCTCTTACCAAATCTGCCATCAAACGAGCTTTTCGAGGCGATGTATTATTGTCTACCAGACGTGCTACACATCTTGTGCGATTTTCTTCTTTTCTAGCTTCTGCAGCTTTTTTCTTTCTTGCACCCATCTTACTTTCTTATTTGACTATTTTTTCCCTTTATCTTTACTTCCGGCATGTCCATGGAATACTCGTGTTGGAGCAAATTCTCCCAATTTGTGTTCTACCATATTTTCGGTTACATAAACCGGTATGAATTTTATTCCATTATGTACGGCTATTGTTTGTCCTACAAAATCAGGAGATATCATTGAAGAACGACTCCATGTTTTAATAGTGACTTTCTTTCCTGATTCACGTGCCTCTTTTACTCTTTTTTCTAATTTATAATGAATGTACGGACCTTTTTTTAACGATCTACTCATTGCTCTCTACTTTTAAATTATTTCTTTCTTCTTTCTAATATAAATTGTGATGAAGCTTTCTTTGGATGACGTGTCTTGTATCCTTTTGCTATCAAACCTTTACGTGAACGAGGATGTCCTCCGGACGCTCTTCCTTCACCACCACCCATCGGGTGATCTACAGGGTTCATAACCACACCACGTACTCGAGGACGTCTTCCCATCCATCTTGTACGACCGGCTTTGCCGGATACTTGCAAATTGTGTTCTATGTTGGAAACCATACCGATGGTTGCCTTACATGTACACAATATACGTCTCATTTCACCCGAAGGCATCTTCAAGGTTACATAGCGATCGTCCCTTGACATCAATTGTGCATAAGATCCTGCACTTCTTGCTATCTTGGCACCACATCCCGGACGCATTTCTACATTATGGATAACTGTTCCTAATGGAATTTCTGACAAATACATAGTGTTTCCCAAATCAGGAGATATACCTTTGCCGGACAAAAGTGTTTGTCCTACTTGCAATCCGTGAGGTGCTACTATGTATCTCTTTTCTCCATCTACATAAAATAATAATGCAATACGAGCTGAACGATTAGGGTCATACTCAATTGTTTTTACTACTGCTGGTACACCTTCTTTTTCACGTTTGAAGTCAATAATTCTGTATTGTTTTTTATGACCTCCACCAATGTACCTCATGGTCATCTTACCTTCGTTGTTACGACCACCAGAACGTTTCTTTGTCAACAGCAAACTCTTCTCGGGGGTACTAGCTGTTATCTCGCCAAAGTCACTTACTAACTTAAATCTTTGACCGGGTGTTACCGGTTTGAATTTTTTTAATCCCATCTTTTTTCTACTTCTTAAATACCGCTATAGAAATCGATTTGATCTCCTTCTTTCAATTGTACTATAGCTTTTTTAAAACTACTCTTTTTACCTTTAATCATGCCGGCCTTTGTATATCTGGAAGTGTCTTTTCCTCTTTGAATCAAGGTGTTTACACTATCTACTTTTACACCGTACATATCTTCTACTGCTTTTTTTATCTGTAACTTGTCCGCCCTTCTATCTACGACAAAACCATAGCGATTGTATTTCTCGCTCAATGCCGTCATCTTTTCTGTTACAATAGGCTTTATTATTACGTTCATATCTCTACTTTTTTACGCGTTTTGTTTAAAAAATTCATCAAATTTGGAAGCAATTGGCTCAAATATCACCAATTTTTGAGCATTCAAAATTTGATAAGTATTTAAATCTGAAATAGTTGCCAAATTTACCTTTTGCAAATTTCTAGAGGACAAAAGTACATTTTTATTTAATTCATCTACAACTATTAACGTTTTTTTATCAAAAAGATTTGTGTCTTTTAAGATTTTAACAAAATCTTTTGTCTTAGGTGCCTCTAAATCAAACTTTTCCAAAACTGTGATATTTGATTCTTGTGCTTTTACTGACAAGGCAGACATTCTTGCTAATCTTTTTACTTTTTTGTTCAATTTGAAACCATACATTCTTGGTTGTGGACCAAAAACTCTTGCTCCGCCTGGGAACAATGGAGATTTGATGCTACCAACACGTGCACCGCCACCACCTTTTTGTTTTCTAAGTTTTCTTGTTGAACCTGAAACCATAGATTTTTCTTTGCTACTATGGGTTCCTTGTCTTTGATTGGCCAAATATTGTTTTACATCCAACCAAATAGCATGTTCATTGGGTTCTATGGCAAAAACTTGATCGCTCAATTGTACAGTTCTGCCTGCTTCGCTTCCATCTATTTTATATACTTTTAGCTCCATCTCTCTATTTTTAAATATGAACCATTATAACCGGGAACTGAACCTTTTACAACTAACAAATTCTTTTCAGGAAATATTTTTACTACTTCCAAGTTAGTTACTTTTACTTTCGCTCCACCCATTCTACCTGCCATACGCATTCCTTTGAATACTCTTGATGGCCATGAAGATGCTCCCATTGAACCCGGAGCTCTCAATCTGTCGCATTGTCCGTGAGTGCTATCACCAACACCACCAAATCCATGACGTTTTACTACACCTTGGAATCCTTTTCCTTTGCTAATTCCAGATACATCTACAAATTCGCCTTCGTTGAACACGGTTACATCCAACACTTCTCCGTATTTTTTTCTGTGTCCTTCCTCAAAACGGGTGAATTCTCTTACCACACGTTTCGGGGTTGTATTGGCTTTTGCAAAATGTCCTTGCATTGCCTTGGAGGTGTTTTTCTCCTTTTTGTCATCGAATGCCAACTGAATAGCATCATAACCATCTTTTTCTACAGATTTTACTTGTGTTACCACACAAGGACCAGCCTCTATTATTGTGCATGGAATATTCTTTCCAGCGGCATCAAAGATACTAGTCATTCCAATTTTCTTTCCAATTAAACCTGACATTTCTGTTTGTTTTTACTTTTAATTAACTCTTTTTTCTCGACAATGTCCTATTTTACTTCAATTTCTACTTCTACTCCGCTAGGTAGTTCCGTTTTCATCAACGCTTCAATAGTCTTTGCTGTTGCACCATATATATCCAACAATCTTTTATAAGAAGACAATTCAAATTGCTCTCTTGACTTCTTATTTACAAAAGTAGAACGATTTACAGTAAAGATTCTCTTTTGCGTAGGTAGTGGAATAGGTCCAATAACTGTCACATTGTCATCTTTAACGGTATTTACCGTTGATACGATTTTCTTAGCTGACTTGTCAACTAAAGTATGATCGTACGATTTCAGTTTTATTCTTACTTTTTGACTCACTTTTTATTTAATTTATGATTATTTAAAACAATTTCCATTTTGACAGCAAATCTTTCAATATATTGGCAGGCGGCTCGGCATAATTTGAAAATTCCATCGACATATTGCCTCTTCCTGATGTTAAGGAACGAAGATTGGTAATATATCCAAACATTTCTGCCAACGGAACTTTTACTTTTATATGTTGCAAGCCCACTTTTGCACTAATATTTTCTACGACTGCTCTTCTTCTATTTAAATCTCCGGTAACATTTCCTAAATATTCATCCGGAGTGATAATTTCTGCTTTCATAATAGGTTCCAACAAAGTAGGAGATGTTTTTTTTGCCGCTGCCTTAAAAGCTTTGTTGGCACATATTTCAAACGACATTTCATCTGAATCTACTGAATGGTAGGAACCGTCTTTCAATACGATCTTTGCATTCAACACCGGATATCCTAACAACGGACCATTCGACATGGCTTTTTCAAATCCGCGTTGGGCAGCTTGGACAAATTCTTTGGTTAAATTGCCTCCTTTTACTTCATTGACAAATTGTAAGCCTTTTGTACCTTCGTCTGCCGGAGAAATTTCAAATTCCAATTCTGCGAATTGTCCTTTGCCACCTGTTTGTTTTTTATAAATTTCGTGATGCGTGACAGTATCTTTCAATGCCTCACGATACGATACGATAGGATTGCCGGAATTGCATGCTACATGAAATTCTCTTCTAATTCTGTCTAACAATATATCCAAGTGAAGTTCACCCATACCGCTAATGATAGTTTGACCGGTTTCTTCGCTTGTATTGACTCTAAAAGTCGGGTCTTCTTCTGCCAACTTTTGCAAACTATTGGCCAATTTATCTATATCGTCTTGTGTCTTTGGCTCTACGGCAATGCTGATAACAGGTTCCGGGAATTGGATGGATTCAAGTACTATCGGATGTTGCTCATCGCAAATGGTTGTACCTGTTACCATATCTTTCATTCCTATCAAAACGCCTATATTGCCTGCTGTAATTTCTTCAATAGCAGTTTGCTTGTTGGCATGCATTTCAAATATCCTTGACACTCTTTCTTTGCGACCGGAAGTGGCATTCCAAACATAAGAACCTGCCTTTAAAGTACCGGAATATACTCTAAAAAATGCCAATTTGCCTACAAATGGATCGGTAGTAATTTTGAATATCAATCCGGCAAAAGGTTCATCTGCGTTTGGTTTTCTTTCTTCTTCCTTGTCGTTTTTCGGATTGGTGCCTACGATGGCAGGTTTATCCAAGGGACTTGGCAGATACATGGCTACAGCATCCAACAATCGTTGAACACCTTTGTTTCTAAAAGAAGAACCGCACAAAACCGGAGTTATCTTCAAAGAGATAGTTGCTTCACGAATTGCACTGATAATATCGCTGGTGGTGATAGAATTTTCGTCTTCGATATATTTTTCCAACAAATCTTCTCTTTCTTCGGCTACTCCTTCTATCAATTTCAGTCTATATTCGTTGACAGTGTCGATCAAATCTTCCGGAATAGGAATTTCTCTAACAATAGCACCATTAGACTCTTCATCCCATTCGTAGGCTTTGTTTTCTACCAAGTCTACTATTCCTCTAAAAGTATCTTCCGCACCTATAGGTATTTGAAGTGGAATAGGATTGGCACCCAATTTGGTAGAAATCTGTTTGATAACATCAAAATAGTCAGCACCCATTCTATCCATTTTGTTGACATAACTAATGCGAGGCACTGCATATTTGTTAGCTTGACGCCAAACAGTTTCTGATTGAGGTTCTACACCGCCAACGGCACAAAACAATGCCACTGCACCATCCAAAACACGTAGCGAACGTTCTACTTCTACAGTAAAATCTACGTGCCCCGGAGTGTCAATGATATTGATTTTGTAGGTGTTGTCATCCTTTTTCCAAAATACGGTTGTTGCAGCAGATGTTATAGTAATACCACGCTCTTGCTCTTGCTCCATATAGTCCATCGTCGCAGCACCGTCGTGTACTTCACCGATTTTGTAATTCTTACCGGTATAGTACAATATACGCTCTGTGGTGGTGGTTTTGCCAGCATCAATATGAGCCATGATACCTATATTCCGTGTCAACTCTAAGGATTCCATCTATTTTGCTACGCCAACCTGCTGTCTGTTTTAGAAACGGAAATGTGAGAATGCCTTGTTGGCTTCTGCCATTCTGTGAATATCTTCTTTACGTTTAAATGCTGCACCTTCTTCTTTGTAGGCAGCCATGATTTCAGCAGCTAATTTTTGACTCATTGATTTCTCATGACGTTTGCGAGAGAAATTAATAAGGTTTTTCATACCTACTGATTGTTTACGTTCCGGACGAATTTCTGATGGAATTTGGAAGGTTGCACCACCTATTCTTCTACTACGTACCTCTACAGAAGGAGTTACGTTGGCTAATGCTTTTTTCCATACTTCCAATCCGTCTTCATTTGTCTTTGCTGATACAACATCTATTGCATCATAAAATATTGTGAAGGCAGTATTTTTCTTGCCACCCAACATGATATTATTGACAAATTTTGTTACCTGAACATCCCCGTATTTAGGATCCGGTAATATTATTCTCTTTTTTGGTTTTGACTTTCTCATGCTCTTTTTATTCTTTCAAGAACTGTTACTCTGTTAACTATGCTTTTTTGGGACGTTTTGCACCATATTTTGAACGTCTCTGCTTTCTACCTTCTACGCCAGATGTATCTAATGCACCACGTATGATGTGATATCTTACGCCCGGAAGGTCTTTTACTCTACCGCCTCTTATCATCACGATGGAGTGCTCTTGTAAATTGTGACCTTCGCCCGGTATGTAGGCATTTACTTCCTTTTGATTAGTAAGTCTTACTCTGGCCACTTTACGCATGGCTGAGTTAGGTTTTTTAGGTGTAGTAGTATATACTCTTACACACACACCCCTGCGTTGTGGACATGAATCCAATGCAGGAGACTTACTCTTGTACTTCATCTGCGTTCTTCCTTTTCTTACTAACTGTTGTATTGTAGGCATATCTTACAATTTATCCTTTTATTTTTTTAACTATTCTTTCCCAATTATTTGTTTATATACTTTTTGAGCCTGCAAATGTACAACTTTTTTTTCTAAATATTGACTATCATTCAAGAATTTATTTAAAAAAATTCTTTTTTTTCTCTCCAAAGTAACTCATACACACCATTTATAAAACAAATAACTTTCATAAACTATTGATTATCATTATTTTAAAAAGATTTTATAAAAAGATATTTTTTTCTTCATGGATGTGCTTTCCGTGCTATTTTTTTTCTTTTTTTCACATTTTTTTCAACAAGATAAAGTTAAAATTGCAAGTTTTATCAAAAAAATTATGGTTGAAATTGCAGCATTTTTGGATTTTTTCTGCAAAATGCATCAAAAAAAGCAATGAAAAAATATCCTATATATATAATAATGTATAATTTCAAAAAATCTCAATCACCCCCGCCTGCCTATAGATGAACAACAAAGACTATGTATTTTTGAATACATCTTATTATTATATAATACAAAAAAAGGGAAAGCAATGCTTTCCCTTATGTCTATTTAATAATTGTTATCTACTAAACAATTCCCAACATTTGGTTATATCTACGCAAGGTTTCCAACAAATTTACTCTTACATGAACAAAGTCGTCCACACCTGCTGCTTTCAATGCTTCTGTTTGTTCCGGATTGCCGGCTACTATGCATGTGGCGGCAGGAATGTTTTTCTTGACTTCACTTACCAATTGTTCGGCAAAACTCATGTATTCTTCGTCAGAACTACACAATACCACCAGTTGCGGTTGTGCGTTGATAACATCTTTCATGCCTTCTTCTACCGATTGATAGCCGGAAGTTTCCACTATTTCGTATCCGGCACATCCGAAGAAATTGGTAACAAAACCCGCTCTTGCCTGACGCATGGCGACATTTCCCATTTTAAACAAGAAAACTTTAGGTCTGCCATGTTCTTTTGCCCAACGCTCTGTCGCCAAACGCAATTCTTCAAACGGCATGGCTCCACGATATGGTTTTAAATAATATTCTTTGTGACAACAGCAACCCGTTTTTTCCACTTGTCCCAACATTTCTTCTTTGATATTGGGATATTGGTTGGTACCCAAGAACACTTTTTTGCGGGTGGCAATTTCCATATCTCTTTGTTGGCAACTTGCTTCAATGCTTTCTTTGAGTTTACCACTGTTAATATACGCCGTAATGCCTCCGGAAGATTCCACTTCGTTGAACAAATTCCATGCCTGCTCACCGATATTGTCGGTAAGGTTTTCTATATAATAGGAACCTGCTGCAGGATCGACCACCTTGTCGAAATAGGATTCTTCTTTCAACAAAATTTGTGTATTTCTGGCAATACGAGAAGAAAATTCATCTGCTTGCTTATAGGTGGCATCAAAAGGCGTTAGGGCAATTTGATCGGCACCACCCAAAGCTGCTGACATACCTTCGGTAGTGGTCCGCAACATGTTTACGTATGGATCGTAAATAGTTTTGTTCCATGTAGATGATTTGGAAAAGATATTCATCTTCAGCATTAGTTTCGGATGATATTCTTTTACAATAGTCGACCACAACAATCTGGCTGCCCTCAATTTGGCTATCTCCATAAAATAATTAGAACCGATAGACATGCAGAAAGCAATTCTCGGCAATATATCGTCAATAGACAAATGATTGTCTGTAGCATAAGCCAAATATTCATTGGCGATGGCCAAAGCATAACCCAATTCTTGTACAATGGTGGCACCGCAATGATTCAAAAAAGCGGCATTGACTGTCAAATATTTAAAATGAGGCACCGACTCCATCAAACGGTGCATTTCCAACAATTGTGACAACATGGCTTGGTCGCCTTGTTTGAATTTCAAAAATTCAACTATAGGATCCCATTGGAAACTGCCAATAATTCTTACTTTGTCAAAATGATGGCTTTCGATATATTGCATATACAATTTTGCCAAATGCAGATAATCATCGGAGCAGGAGAAACTAATGGTAGCTATACTTAAATCAATATCTTTGAGCAATACTGCCAAATCTTCGGCGGTAGTGATATTTTTGCTGCAAAAAACGATAACATTGGCACCTTTCATCAAAGCATCCAATGCAATGGCATTGGCTTTAGCGGCATCTTTTTCCTTTACTTCTTGCACTATATCCCATTGGTTGGAATGTGCATTGCCGCCTCTTGTAAACGGAACCTCTGAAGGCACCGACCGGGTAAGATAGTCCAAATTTTGCAAATCTTCGGCTCTGTAATATGGTTTTACGGTAAAACCTTCTCCCGTTTTCCATATCAACTTTTTATCATAATCGGCACCTTTTAAATCTTTATTGATAACCGCTTCCCATTCTTCTGTGGTGACAGCGGGGAATTCTGAAAACAATTTTTCTTCTTTTTCGCTCATAATAGCTATTCTTTGAATTTCAATTTTTTTATATTAAAAACAATTTGCAAAGATACAATTTTTTTTATTTATTCTTGACATTTTTTTTGAATATTGTGTTCACAATAATATTTCTTGATTGATTAACAAAAAAAATGCTACTTTTGCAAAAAGAAATTGTATGAAACAAATACCATTGGCGGAGCGTTTGCGTCCACAAACTTTAGAAGAATATATCGGGCATTCTCATTTATTGGGAAAAGGTGCCGTATTGCGGAATGCCATTGAACAAGGCAAAATTCCTTCCATTATCTTTTGGGGTCCTCCGGGTGTAGGAAAGACTACACTTTCTTATTTGATAGCAAAAAGTCTGGATTGTGAATTTTTCAAATTAAGTGCCATCAATTCCGGTGTGAAAGATGTTCGCGATGTGATAGAAAAAGCCAAACTTTCCACCCGCACCGCCATCTTGTTTATAGACGAAATTCACCGCTTTAACAAATCTCAACAAGATTCCTTATTGGGAGCAGTGGAAGAAGGTGTTATCACTTTGATAGGTGCCACCACGGAAAATCCATCGTTTGAAGTAATTTCCCCGCTTCTGTCCAGATGTCAGGTATATGTGCTGGACCATTTGTCCAAACAAGAATTGGAACAAATACTCTCCACTGCCAAAACCACTCTGGAAAACGACTACCACCAAAGCATACAACTACAAGAAACCGATGCCCTGTTGCGAATTTCCGGCGGAGATGCCCGCAAGCTGCTCAATGCCTTTGAA
>DBXJ01000057.1:0-614 GCA_002309475.1 Bacteroidales bacterium UBA1215 | reverse complement strand
AAAACCATAGAAACCGTCATCCAGCAAAACTTAAGTATCTACGACAAAAACGGAGAAAACCACTATGACATCATCTCCGCTTTTATCAAATCCATGCGTGGCAGCGACCCCAACGGAGCCGTCTATTGGCTTGCCCGCATGATAGAGGGCGGCGAAGATCCTTTGTTTATTGCCCGCCGCATGGTGATATTGGCATCGGAAGACATCGGCAATGCCAACCCTAATGCCCTATTGCTGGCACAAACCTGCTTCGACACCGTCAAAAACATCGGCATGCCCGAAGGCAGAATTCCGCTTTCGCAAACCGCCATCTATCTGGCTTGCTCCCCAAAAAGCAATGCTTCCTACATGGCTATCGACACTGCCTTGGCGATGGTAAAACAACATAAAAATCTGCCCGTGCCGCTGCACCTCCGCAATGCCCCCACCAAATTGATGAAAGAAATCGGCTACGGCAAAAACTACCAATATGCCCACGATTTTGAAAACAATTTTGTCAACCAAGAATTTCTACCTAAAGAAATTGCAGGACACACTTTCTACAAACCGGGCGACAACACTCGCGAAAACGATATGCGTAAACGCCTGAAAGCCTTGTGGAAAGATAAATACGG
>DBXJ01000003.1:36172-39942 GCA_002309475.1 Bacteroidales bacterium UBA1215 | reverse complement strand
CCGGTGTCACGGAAGAATTCTCCGATGGCAGCACCTGCATAAGGTGCATAATACTGCATAGCAGCAGGATCGGATGCGGTGGCTGCTACAATGGTGGTATAAGCCATGGCACCATAATCGGTCAAAGTCTTTACTATGTTGGCGACAGTAGAACCTTTTTGTCCTACAGCTACATAGATACAATATACAGGTTCTCCTTTGTCATAAAATTCTTTTTGGTTGATAATGGTGTCAATAGCGATAGCTGTTTTACCAATTTGTCGGTCACCGATAATCAACTCACGTTGTCCTCTTCCGATAGGAATCATGGCATCGATAGCTTTGATACCGGTTTGTAGAGGTTCCTTTACAGGTTGACGATAAATAACGCCAGGAGCTTTTCTTTCCAATGGCAATTCATACGTTTGTCCTTCAATAGGTCCCTTTCCGTCTATGGGCTCTCCCAAAGTGTTGATAACACGACCTAACATATTTTCATTCACTTTGATAGAGGCAATACGACGTGTTCTACGACAAATATCACCTTCATTCAAATCTTTGGCATCGCCTAACAATACTATACCTACGTTGTCGTCTTCCAAGTTGAGGACGATACCCTGTACATCGGCTTTGTCAAAAAATATCAATTCACCCGATTGTGCATTGGTAAGTCCATATACGTGTGCAATACCGTCACCGACTTCCAAAATCACACCGGTTTCTTCCAATTCACTTTTGTCAGTGAATCCGGCAAGTTGCTGCCTTAATATAGCGGAAACTTCTGATGGTTTTATTTCTCCCATATTATCTATTTTTTATTATTTTCTAAAAATTAACTTGATAACTCTTGTCAATGAGTTCTTTTCTTAATTTATCCAGACTGCCTTTTACGGAAGCATCTATATAATAATCGTCAAAATAAAGACGATAACCTCCTATCAAATCCGGCTTGACATCTTTTTTTACCTCAATGTTTGCGTTGATATACGATTTTATCTTCGCCACAATCTCCTCTTCGCATTCTTTTGTCAATTCGTCTGCACTAGTAATATATAATGTAACAATATTATTATATTTTTTGTACAATTTGACAAATTCGCTGCAAATGGTGTCGATATGCAATTCCCTGCCTTTTTTTAAGATAAGTTGCAAATAGCGAAGCGTAATTTCATCCACTTTGCCTTCAAACAAGGCGTTGATAATCGCCAACTTTTTATCCACACGAACAACCGGAGAATGGATCGTAAATCGCAATTCACGATTGTCATCAAAAGTTTTGTCAACGAAAGCCACGTCGGTAAAAACATTTTCCACCTTGCCTTGTTCTTGGGCAAAGTCAAAAAATGCTTTTGCATAACGAGATGCTAGTTTTGTTCTTTTCATCGTGCGAAATATTAGTTCAACTTCATTTCTTCTACGCGAGATTTTACATATTGAGCATGTTTGTCTTTGTTAGAAAGTTCTGCTTTAACAACATTTTCTGCAATTTCCAAAGACAATTCTGCTATCTTATTTTTCAAATCTGTGATGGCTTTTTGTTTTTCGACCTCAATTTCATCTTTTGCTGCAGCAATAATACGATTGCCTTCTTCTTGAGCCTTCACCTTTGCTTCGTCATACATTTTTTGGCTGACTTTGCGGGCTTCGTTCAAAATGGCGTCACGTTCTTCTTTGGCTTGTGCCAACAAACGTTCGTTGTCTGCCTTCAATTGATTCATTTGTGAGCGAACTTCATCGGCTTCACTCAAGGCTTTTGTTATTTTTTCCTCTCGCTTTGCCAACATGTTTAAAACTGGCTTCCATGCAAACTTTTTCAATATTACCAACAATATTGAAAATGATAGCAACATCCAAAATATCAAACCTATTCCCGGTGATACAAGTTCCATATATTTCTTTTTTTACTATTGTTAAATACTTGATTACTCAAGCGAAATTGTTTCTTTGAAAAAATCATCGGGAAAATTTGTTTTCCCGATGATTTTGTTGCGGGTTAGGCCATGAAAACGATTAACAAACACACAACTATTGCAAAGAAAGCAACACCTTCGATAAGAGCTGCTGCAACAATCATGTTAGAACGGATATCACCACCTACTTCCGGTTGACGAGCCAAGGATTCCAAGGCTGATTTACCGATATTACCGATACCAATACCTGCTCCAATCGCTGCAATACCTGCACCGATACCAGCACCCATTTGTGCTAAACCTTCTAATAGAATGCTTAATAATGACATAAAATTTAATTTTTAATTTGTTAAAATATTTTATTTAATTTTCTCTTACTTTTTTTCTACTGCATGTGTTTCTTCGTGTGATTCTGTTGACATGGAAAAATAAATGGCCGACAACAAAGTGAACACGAAAGCTTGGATAAATGCCACCAACAATTCCAAGGCTCCCATAAATACATAAAACACTACAGAAACCACCGAAACTCCATATCCCAAAGCGACATTCATTTCTCCAAATATAAATATTAATGATATAAAACCTAATGCAATGATATGTCCTGCAGAAATGTTGGCAAAAAGACGTATCATCAATACGACAGGCTTTGTAATCAAACCCATAATTTCAACTATCGGCATCAACGGAAGCGGGATCTTCAACCACCATGGCACACCCGGCGTGTTGACAATGTCCACCCAATATTCTTTTGTACCATTGATATTGGTGATAACAAAAGTAAATACTGCCAAAACCAAAGTAATGGCGATATTTCCTGTTAGATTGGCACCACCTGGGAAAATAGGCACCAAACCGATTAAATTGTTGATGAATATAAAGAAAAACACCGTCAACAAATAAGGAAGGTATTTGTCGGTTCTGTCTCCTAAAGAAGGACGGGCAATATCGTCTCTTACAAACAAAATCAAGGGTTCCAAAACTCTTGCTATGCCTTTGGGAGCACCTTCGCCACGTTTTTTGTAGCCATTGGCAGCCGACAAAAACATCCATAAAATCAAAATAACACTGATAAACAATGCCAATACATTTTTAGTAATGGACAAATCCAAGAAAAACGAAGTGTCATCGGCATCTGCACGAACTATTTTGCCTTTTTTCAAACCTTCTTCATGGCTAATTTTATAACCATTGTAGGCTTCGTGTCCATGATGAAAATGCTTGGAAGAAAATACTGTCAAGCCGTTTTTGTCAACGATAATCACCGGCAAATAAATAGAAATGTGTTTGTCTTTAATGGTCATAATATGCCATTCGTAGGCATCCACAACGTGTTCTATAATAGTTGTTCCTGCATTGAAACCTTCTTCTTCGTGGGTTTCACCTTCGGCGACTGCTGCAATATCTGTTTCCGCAGGTGCATTGTCAGATTCATTAACGGGGTCTGCTCCTGCTTTTGGGAGCAATATAAAACAAAATATGGCGAACGCTATTATTCGAGCGAATATACAATCTTTTCTTTTACAATTTATTAGACTCATTTCGTACCAAAAATTTATCTCAAAATTTCAATCTGCTAATTTAATATATTTTTTTGATAGAAACATCATTTTTCTACAAGATTTTTTTCAAAAAAAAAACAAAATTCTGATTGTTAGACGGATAAATTTCTATTATGGGCATGCCCGCCTATTCTTCCACTATTTTCATAGCCACTCGCAAACCGTCTATGGCAGCACTCATAATACCGCCTGCATAACCGGCACCTTCTCCCACGGGATAAACACCATTTATCACCGATTGCATGTTGTCGCCTCGCAATATTCTTACCGGAGAAGAAGAACGGGATTCTATACCTATCATCAAAGCATCCGGCTGATA
>DBXJ01000003.1:33353-36054 GCA_002309475.1 Bacteroidales bacterium UBA1215 | reverse complement strand
TGCCATGAAGAAATTCCTTAAAAAGATTGCAGGGAGCACGATAGTCGCCGGCAACATCAAAGGCTGCCTTTTCGTACTTTTGTTGATAGGCTAAGCCGTCTAAGGGACTATTGTGATAAAAATCTGCCGGAGTTACATTTACCAACAAGGCAGCATTTGCATTGGCTTTATCACGTTTTTTCCGACTCATGCCATTGGTAACAATGGTATCTGGCTCGCTGGCGGATGCCATCACCTCGCCACCCGGACACATGCAAAAAGTATAAACACTTCTATCTTTTAAATGTACCACCGCTTTGTAGGAAGCATTCGGCAAATATTTGGCGAAACTGCCATATTGCATTTTGTTGACATCGGTTTGCAGATGTTCTACCCGCACCCCCATAGAAAAAGCCTTCGCCTCCATGGGCATGCCTTTGGAATATAAATGCGTGATAGTATCTCGTGCAGAATGTCCCAAACACAACAACAAATGATTCGTTTTTAACAATATGTCTTGGCTGCAATGAACCAATAACTCGTTCTGCTGTGCTTCAAAATCAGTAAACAAGGTGTTGAAATAAAATTTTCCACCCAGTTGAATGATTTCTTCACGGATGTTCTTCACTACTTTTGCCAGATAGTCGGTACCGACATGCGGGGTGGCAGAATAAGTTACATCTTGATCGGCTCCATGTAGATAAAATTCATTCAAAATAAAGGCATTCAATGGACTATTGACATTGGTTGTCAATTTTCCGTCAGAGAAAGCACCTGCCCCGCCTTCTCCGAATTGGATGTTGGAATTTTTGTTTAATACTTTGTTTTTCAAAAAATTGTCAACTTCCTCTTGGCGTTTTTCTATAGGACTGCCTCTTTCTATCACTATGGGTTTTGCTCCACAACGTGCCAAATACAATGCAGCAAACATGCCGGAAGGACCAAAGCCGACTACAACAGGAGCATATTTGCCTTTCCATTCATGATAGACAATAGAAAGCGGCTTTTTATACTCCGACACTTCTTTATAATTCAACAGACCTTTGGGAGAAGATGTTAATTTGAGATAGAATTGATAGTCAAAAACAATATCGTTTTTCTTTCTAGCATCTACCGATTGTCGCAATATCCTGAATTCTTCTATGTCAGCAGGATTGATTTTATATTTCTTTGCGACAAAATCCTGTAAATTTCCTTGGAAAGTAACTGATACTCTACAATTGACAATTTTTATTTCCATCTATTATATTTTTTGCAACACAATAAGCGGAAGCAAAGGCAAAAAACAAATTATAGCCGCCGCAAATACCATCCACATCCAACATTTCTCCAATGGCATAAAGATTTTTGTAGCGTTTCAACTGGAAATTTTCATCCACCTCGCCCACTGCAATGCCACCGGAAGCCACTTGTGCAAATTCAAAATCATATACCCCTTCAATGTCTAAGCGAAAATTTTTCACATCAAAGGGTTTCTGCCGGTACAACTGATTTAATTTTGGATGCAAAATGCCGCTTAATGTCTTGTAAGTTTTTAAATGCCTTTCCACATCATAGTCTTCGTCTTCATACATAAAATTCAACAGCAAATAGCAATTTTGCCTATCTTGCAAACGATTGTAATACGCTGACATATTCAACACCACAATGCCGGAAAGTCCGTCTTCCTTAAAAGTAATTTCACCTTTTTCTTTGGCAATCAATTGTTGATTTTGATACAAAGAAACAATCGCACGCGTACGACAACCAAATAAGATATTCGGATATTGCCTGATTCTAAAACCTGACAAAGAGGGTTGTAATATTTTGCTGTCTAATTGCAAACTATCCAGATAAGCATTATACGCTTGACGATTTTTTCTTATCATGCCCGCCGGAGAGCCGGATGCAAATATCACTTTGTGGAACAAAGTTTCCATGTTGTTCAACTGCCACAAATTGCCTTTTGCCTGTATTTTTTGAATATCCGTATTGACAACTATATGCACCGAAGGACTCATATTTTCCAACAATACATCTACCACCGTCTGTGCAAAAAGTGTGGCAGGATAGACTCTGTTTTCTTCATCCACAACCGTTTTCAATCCCATTTGAACGAATGCATGCTCAATGGTTTTTGCATCAACTTTTTGCAACAAAGTGCGGATAAAAGCAGGCTGATTGTAACAATCGGGAACAATATTTTCGTTTAGAATGTTGGCACGACCGCCACCTGAAGCTTTCAATTTGGTAGCAACTTTGGCAGTTTTTTCAAATACGTATATATCTGCAGCAATATTTTTTGACAATTGCTGAGCTAAAAACAAACCTGCTGCACCCGCTCCTACTATCGCTATATTCATCGCTTAATTCTATTTTGCAAAGATAACATTTTTTTATTTCACTTTCTTTTATAAAAAATTAAAAACAAAAAATTATTGATTTTTTAACAAAAATACATAAAGTAATTTATTACCAATAAGTTATAAATTCATATTTATTCATTTACATTAGCAAAAAAAATTGTACCTTTGTAAGTTTTAATTTAAGGATAGATTGATATGCAAAACATAAGGAATGTTGCGATTATTGCACACGTTGACCATGGCAAAACCACCTTGGTGGATCGTATTTTACACCAAGCAAAACTATTTAGAGACAATCAAGAAGTTCAAGATTTAATATTAGACAACAACGATTTGGAACGGGAACGAGGCATCACCATTTTGTCAAAAAATGTTTC
>DBXJ01000003.1:33003-33292 GCA_002309475.1 Bacteroidales bacterium UBA1215 | reverse complement strand
GGCGGAGAAGTGGAGCGTGTTCTCAATATGGCAGACGGCGTTTTGCTGATAGTTGACGCCTTTGAAGGACCTATGCCACAAACCAGATTCGTATTGCAAAAAGCGATAGAATTGAATCTTAAGCCCATTTTGGTGGTCAACAAAGTGGACAAACCCAACTGCAATCCGGAACAAACACAAGAAGATGTTTTTGACTTGATGTTCAATCTCGGTGCCAGCGAAGATCAATTAGACTTTCCTACCGTTTTCGGTTCTTCTAAAATAGGTTGGATGGGACCCGATTGGAAAA
>DBXJ01000003.1:0-32939 GCA_002309475.1 Bacteroidales bacterium UBA1215 | reverse complement strand
AACACCCAAATGATGATATCTTCATTGGATTATTCTTCCTATGTAGGCAGAATTGCCGTCGGCAAACTCACTAGAGGCACCTTGCAGGCAGGACAAAATGTATCGGTAGTAAAACGTAATGGAGATATTGTCAAGGCAAAAGTAAAAGAACTTTATGTTTTTGAAGGCTTAGGCAAAGAAAAAATAAAATATCCTGTAGAACAAGGGGAAATTTGTGCCATTTTCGGTTTAGACGACTTTGAAATCGGCGACACCGTAGCTGATTATGAAAATCCTGAAGGCCTGAAACCTATCAAGGTGGACGAGCCGACTATGAGTATGTTGTTCACTATCAACAATTCTCCTTTCTACGGACAAGAAGGCAAATATGTTACCTCCCGCCACCTCCACGACCGTTTAAAATTAGAATTGGAGAAAAATTTGGCATTACGGGTGGAAGAAACTTCCTCTCCCGATGTACATATTGTCTATGGTCGCGGCATACTTCACTTGTCTATATTGATAGAAACCATGAGACGTGAAGGCTACGAATTACAAGTAGGCCAACCAAAAGTTATTATCAAAAATATCAATGGAGAAAAATGCGAACCTATTGAAGAGTTGATGGTGTTGGTACCGGAAGAATTTTCCAGCAAAGTTATTGATTTGGTAACACGCCGAAGAGGAGAAATTTCCACCATAGAAACCAAAGGCGACAGAATTTGTATCAATTTTCACATCCCTTCAAGAGGTATTATCGGATTAAGAAACCTTATGCTTACCGCCACTGAAGGAGAAGCGGTAATGAGTCACCGGTTTTTAGACTTTGAGCCGTGGAAAGGTGACATCACCCTCCGACATGCCGGCTCATTGATAGCTATGGAAACCGGCACCGTTTATGCCTATGCCTTGGACAAACTGCAAGACAGAGGCAAGTTTTTTATCGAACCCATGGACCAAGTGTACGAAGGACAAGTGGTCGGCATTCATATTCGTCAAGACGACTTGGTGATCAATGTTACCAAATCGAAAAAATTGAGCAACATGCGTGCTGCAGGCTCGGATGAAAAAATGGTGCTGGCACCGGCTGTCAAACTATCGTTGGAAGAATATATGGAATATATTGCCGAAGACGAATATTTGGAAGTTACACCGAAGTCACTTCGTTTAAGAAAAATCATTCTCAACGATTTGGAACGTAAAAGAGCCAATAAATCTAATCAAAATGCGGATAAGTAGAATTGTCGGATTGTGTTTGCTGTTAGGCATGCTGGGAGGTTGTGCCCAAGTGGGCACTATTACCGGTGGCGAAAAAGACACCAACCCCCCTGTCATCTTATCGCAAACACCTGAAAATAATTCCACTCAATTCCATGGCGATGAAATTCACATCACCTTTGACGAATTTGTAGAATTGGTCAATCCTGAACAAAATTTTATCATTTCCCCGGCCACACAAGAAAAACCGCAATACAATCTACGTGGAAAATCTTTGATTATTGACTTGAAAAAATGCCAGTTGGATAGCAATACCACTTACATTATCAATTGTAAGGGTGGTATCAAAGACTATACGGAAGGCAATATACTACCTACTAATAATATTGTATTTTCTACCGGAGACTATATTGACTCACTATCTTACAAGGGCAACCTTAAAAATGCCTTTACCTTGGAAAATATCAACGAAGCTGCCATACTATTACATACCACCAACGAAGATTCCACCTTGTACAACACAGCTCCGTCATACGTTGCCTTCACCGATAAAAACGGAAATTTTGAATTCTCCCACCTCCCTAACCAACAATTTTATGTAAGTGTTATATCCGAGAAAACATCCGACTTTCTCTATAACCAAACCGATGAATTGGTGGGATTTTGTGATTCTATGATTACACCCTATTATATCAACAAAAATGATAGTCTGTTAGATGAAACATCCTTGCCGCAAATACAATTATATGCCTTTCAAGAAGTGGATACCAATGTAAAATTTTTGCGAAAAGAATTCTCCGGCAATTTCACCCACAAGTTGACTTTCAAAAATAAAGTTTACGATTTTTCCCTGCTACAGATCAGCAGTTTGGACACTGACATCCATTATCTTTATGAGAAAAATCCGACTATGGATACCTTGATGATTTATTTTCTTGACACAATTGACTATACATTTGATTTTCAATTAGTAGTTAATGACAACGGAATGGATACCATTAGTTTAAACCCGGGACAAAAAGCGAAAGGTTTACGCCAACGTAAAACCGATGAACCAAAAATAAATTATCTCAGGGCAAGCAACTATCAAGACGGCAATTTATTTCAAAGACAAAGAATTGCATTTAACGCACCTGTCAAGCAATATACAAATTTTCAATTTATGGTAGTAAATACTAAAGACAGTCTTTCTGACACGAATTTTGTCAATTGGTATTTTGTAGATAGCATCCATAGAATCATTGAAATAGATTATGATTTTGACCAAGAAAACACCACTTACAAAATCCTTTGTCCCGACTCTTTGATATTTGACTACTATGGCACTTTTAACGATAGCATCTCTATGACTATCACCACGAAATCACATAGAGACTTTAGTCATTTAACCATTGCCTATCAATTTTATCAACAATCACATTATATTGTAGAATTGTTGAACGAAAAAGGAACTGTTATTCAAAAAGATTTCATTGAATACAATCAAAAAATAGAATACAAACATTTGGTTCCGGGAAAATACAAAAGTCGCGTCATTGTGGACGACAATAACAATGGAATTTGGGATTGCGGCAACTATTTGCAAAGAATCCAACCTGAAAAAGTCACTTATTGTAGCAAAGTATTTGAAGTGCTTGCTAACTGGAAACACGAAGAAACTTTTGATGTTGTAATAAGCAAACCGGAATGATTTACCCTAGCAATTTTGAGCAGAAAATCTCTTTTGACAGCATCAGACAATTGTTAAAAGACAATTGCATTTCCTCTTTAGGAAAAAGCAGAGTGGACAACATTCGATTTTCTGACAACTTTCATCTTATCGATATTTTGCAATCGCAAACAGAAGAATTTCGGCAGATATTATTATTCGACAGCCCATTTCCTGCCCAAGACTATTACGATTTGCGTGAAGAATGGAAAAGAATAGAGAAAGAAGGAAGTTTTATAGAATTAGAAAAATTGTGTGAATTTCGTGCCTGCCTACGAACCATTTCATTGGCAATGAAATATTTCCTTTCCCGTTCTGAAAACAACAAATATCCGCAATTGACCGCCCTGACACAAAAATTGGCATTCAACAACGACATTTTTTTTGAAATAGACCAATTGGTGGATGAAAAAGGAAACATAAAAGACAGTGCATCAGACCTTTTATTTTCTATCCGCCGGCAAATAAAAACTTTAGAAGCCGATATATCTAAAAATATAAGAAATATTCTCAATCAAGCCAAGCAAAGCAAAGTAATTGACGATAATGCAGATATTACTGTTAGAAATGGTCGTTTGGTGATACCTATTCCTGCTGTTAACAAACGAAAAATCAAAGGATTCACTCATGACCAATCGGCATCGGGACAAACTTATTTTATTGAACCGCAAGAAATTTTTGAAAGCAACAATCTATTGCACAATTTGCAGATAGAAGAACAAAGAGAAATCATCCAAATTCTCACCCGTTTCACCGATAGACTACGACCCGATTTAGCCGGCTACTTGGAATGCTTCAACTATCTTTCTTTGTTGGATTTTATCCGTGCCAAGGCAAAATTTGCCATTGAATTTGACTGTTGCAAGCCCATTCTTGTAAAATCACCTACAGTTAATTGGAGAATGGCACGCCACCCGTTATTGCAGATGAACCTAAAACGACAAGGCAAAGAAATTGTCCCATTGACAATAGCCATGGGTGAAAAACACAGAATTCTAATCATTTCCGGTCCCAATGCCGGAGGAAAATCAGTCTGTTTGAAGACACTTGCCTTGCTACAATATATGTTTCAATGCGGTTTGCCGGTATCGGCATCGCCTATCAGCGAATTTGGCATTTTCAAAAAACTCTTCATCAATATTGGTGATGAACAATCTATTGACAACGACTTAAGTACTTACAGCTCACAACTACAAAACATAAAAGTATTGCTCGCCAATGCTGACAAGAATAGTTTGTTTATGTTTGACGAATTAGGCGGTGGCACCGACCCGCAATATGGCGGAGCCATTGCAGAAACCTTGATAGAAAAAATGGCGGAAAAACAAGCTATCGGCTTAATTACCACGCATTTCGGCAATTTAAAAACAATGGCAGAAACAAACGAAGGCATAGAAAACGGGGCTATGATCTACGATGACAAAGAAATGCACCCCACTTTCCAACTTAAAATAGGACAATTCGGCACATCGTTCACCTTTGAAATTGCCAAACAAATCGGTATTGACAAACAATTTCTCAATCGTGCCAAAACAAAAGTCGGGCAATCGCAAATTCGCTACGACCATTTGATTCGCAAAGTAGAACAACAGCAAGCCGACCTTGAAAAGCAAGCGAAAGAAATGGCTCATACCGACGAAGAATTGAAGGGTTTGATAGCCAAATATAATCAACTCAACAATGAACTAAAACAAAAACAATACGAAATTTTGCACAAGGCAAAAACCGAAGCAAAATCCCTACTCGACACCAGCAACAAACTGATAGAAAAGACGGTAAGAGAAATCAAAGAAAGCCAAGCCGACAAAAATGTGGTAAAACAACAAAGAGAAGAAATTAAAAAACTTGCACAGGAAATAGACCACATTCAATTGGAAGAACCCGCCAAACCTGACAAACAACAAAAAAAGGAAACAATAAAATTGCACGATTTCGTTATCATGGAAGATACACAAACAGTTGGCGAAGTCATTGGCATTGACAACGAAGATATTTTCATTACTTTTGACTCCGTACAAGTGAAAACCACTATTGACAAAGTAACAAAAGTAAGTCGAAATCAGGCAAAAAAAATATTGAAAAAAAGTATCAACATCAACAATATCATCAGTGAAAAAAGCATGCATTTCAATCTACAATTAGATATTCGCGGCTATCGTGCAGATGAAGCCATCATAGAAGTAGAACACTATATTGACGATGCATTGCTATTAAGCACTAAGGAAATTAGCATATTGCATGGCAAAGGCAACGGCATTTTACGACAAGTAATAAGAGAATATTTAGCCACACATCCGTGTGTGAAAAAATTCCGCGATGAGCACGTGGAACATGGCGGAACAGGTATTACCGTAGTGGAATTGATATAAATATGTTTACCTATTAGCAATAAAAAAGACTCGCCTTGTGGGCGAGTCTTTCATGTTTATACCAAAAACAATTTTTATTCTTCTGTTTTTGTTTCCGGTTCTTCTGCAGCAGGTTTTTCAGCTGCTTTTGTCTTTCTGGTGCGTTTTGGTTTTGCCTCTACTTCACCTTCTGACTTTTCAGTTTCTTCTGCTGTTTCTGCTTTCTCTGCTTTTGCAGCCTTGGTCGCTTTTGCTTTAGTTGTTTTTGCAGGTTTTTCAGCTACTTCTTCTGCTACTGCATCATCTTCTTTCTTTTCTGCTTTTGCTTTGGTAGCTTTTTTGGCAGGAGTCTTCTTAGCAGTTGCTTTTGCTTCTGCTTCTTCCAAATCTGCTTTCAAATTCACTAAAACATCTATATCTCCCAAAGTTGTTTTTTCGATGTTGTCAACTGCTTTTTTCTTGGGTTCTCTTTTCTTTTCTTCACCGCCTTCTTCATTTTCTTTTTCGGCTTCTTTTTCATCTTGCCAAATACGAGTATGACTTACGATGATTTTCTTGTTTTCTTTTGAGAACTCTGTTACTTTGAAGTTAGCAGTGTCGCCTTGTTTCAAAGTGGTGCCGTCTTCTTTTTGCAAACCACGATTGAAAGCAAAACCTTCAACACCTTGCAACAAAACTGTATAACCTTTTTCTTTTTGTTCCAACAAAGTACCTTGATGAACTGAACCTACTGTATAAAGAGTTTCATAAACATCCCATGGATTTTCTTCCAATTGTTTATGACCTAAACTCAAACGACGGTTTTCAACGTCCATTTCTAATACAACAACGTCTATCTTTTCACCTACTTTTGTAAATTCTGCCGGGTGTTTGATTTTCTTTGACCATGATAAGTCTGAAATGTGAATCAAACCATCAACACCTTCTTCTAATTCTACAAAAATACCAAAATTGGTGAAATTACGAACGGTTGCAGTATGTTTAGAACCAACAGGATATTTGTCGGCAATGGTTTGCCATGGATCTGGTATCAATTGTTTAATACCTAATGACATTTTACGTTCGTCTCTATCCAAAGTTAAGATAACAGTTTCTACTTCTTGACCTACTGACAAGAAATCTTGAGCGGTACGCAAATGTTGTGACCAAGACATTTCTGAAACGTGAATCAAACCTTCTACACCCGGGATAATTTCTACAAATGCACCGTAATCGTTTACTACGACAACTTTACCTTTTACTTTGTCACCTACTTTCAAATTAGGATCTAAAGAATCCCAAGGATGAGGAGTTAATTGTTTCAAACCTAAAGCAATACGTTTCTTTGTTTCGTCAAAGTCTAAGATAACAACGTTGATTTTTTGGTCTAACTCTAAAACTTCTCTCGGATCGGCAACTCTACCCCAAGAAAGGTCGGTAATGTGAATCAAGCCGTCTACGCCACCCAAATCGATGAATGCTCCGTAGTTGGTAATATTCTTAACCACACCTTCCAAAACTTGTCCTTTTTCCAAACCGGACATGATTTCCATTCTTTGAGATTCGATTTCTCTTTCAATAAGAGCCTTGTGAGAAACAACAACATTCTTGTATTCATTGTTGATTTTAACAACTCTGAACTCCATTGTTTTTCCTACATAAGCATCATAATCACGGATAGGTTTAACATCGATTTGACTGCCCGGCAAGAATGCTTCTAAGTCAAATACTTCTACTATCAAACCACCTTTGGTTTTAGATTTTACCAAACCGTTAACAATTTCCCCGCTTTCGCATGCTTGGTTAACTCTGTCCCAAGATTTCATCATGCGGGCTTTTTTATGAGAAAGTATCAATTGACCTTTTGCATCTTCTTGACTTTCAACATAAACTTCTATTTTGTCACCTTTTTTTAATTCTTCTTTTTTGTAACGCAATTCGTTGGCAGGAATTACACCATCCGATTTGAAACCAATATCTACAATGATTTCTCTGTCTGTGATGTTTACGATAGTTCCTTCTACTACTTCTTGCTCATTGATTTTGCTAAAAGTTTTTTCGTAAGAACTTGCCAATTCTTTTTGTTGTTCTTCAGTATACTCTGATTTTTCTTGGTCTAATGCATTCCAATCAAAATCATCTGTATTGGGTCTGGCAACTGATTTGTTTGTAACTACATGTTCTTTCTTTGGTTGTTCGGTTTTGGGTTCTTCTTGATTTAAATTTTCAGACATTTTTTCTTCTTCTGTCATTTTTTTTCGTTCGTACACTCACGTGTACATTTTTTAAATAATTCAACAATAGAGGTTTAACTAATCAACTTCGTTTGAAGAGCCTCTTTCAAACGAAGATGCAAAGATACAACATTTTTTCTTATCAATCAATAAGATGTGCAAAAAAAAATATTTTTTTTGCTTACATTTCTTTCAAAATGCCTAATATTTGGTCACCCCTGCCACCGAAACTTTTGTTATATACATTGGAAAATATCATAACAAAAGATTTGTCACACAATCGTCTTGAAAACAAAGTGTTGTTGCCATTCCAAAGTCCGCCATGAAATACAAGCCGGTCTCCGTCAGCATCTACTGCCAAACGCCAGCCATAACCATAATTGTAAATAGGCAGCATATCTTTATTTTTTGGTGTATATGCCAATTGTAGAGTCGTATCCTGAAGCACTTTGCCGGCATAGAGAGCTTTGTTCCAATTCCACATATCTTCGGCTGTAGTAAAAACTCCCTTATCGCCATACACACCTGACTGAATATCACGCTTGTAAACTCGATAATTGCTTTTATGACCTGCCGTTTCCAAAGAATCTTTGCCCTTGCCTTTCAAATAAAAATAGGAATGGCTCATTCCATAAGGATTGAAAATATTTTCTTGTACAAAATCAGAAAACTGCTGTCCGGAAACAATCTCAACAATTTTTGCCAAAAGTGCATAACCGGTATTGTTATATTCAAATTTGACATCCGGACGTGACAATCTTTTCGGTTTTCGAATTTGCATCATACGAACCAAACTGTCATTGTCCATCATGGTTGTCTTATCATCTTTTTGATACACTTCGGCAAAATCGAAATATTCCGGCAAACCCGACCTGTGACACAACAAATGGTGAATGGTGATGCCACGATAAGGAAAATCAGGGATGAATTTTTGTATGGTATCCGTCAATTTCAATAAACCTTGTTCGTAGAGTTTTAGAATAGCCACTGCTGTAAACTGCTTGGAAACCGATGCCAACTCGAAAGTAGAATTGGGTTCTATTTTTGTCTTTGTTTCCCAATTGGCATATCCATTGTAATTCATATACAATAGTTCTGTATCCAAACCGACAATGATGGCTCCGCTGAAATTTTTCACTTTTACCATCTCTTGAAAAACAGCATCTATTTTTTGTATCTTCTCTACCTTGTTGATGCTGTCAAAAAAATGATTTACCTCTTGAAATTCATTAGATTGTGCCCATACAAACGACACCATCAACATTAATATATATACTAAAACAATCCTCCGCATTTTCATTTTTAATTGCTGCTGCAAAAGTAGCTATTTTCAATATGTCTTTTTCAAATAAAAAAAAACTTTATGAACCATTTAGGGTCAAAAACAATAAAAACAATTCTTGTTCGTTTTTGTATAAAATCAGTTAGGCATGAACAACATAACAGGCATTATCACCACCCTCAACGAAGAAAAAAATATCAAAGATTGCATCATATCACTGCAAATGATATGCGATGAAATTATTGTTGTGGACTCCTTGAGTTCCGACCACACCACGCAAATAGCCGCCGAAATGGGTGCAAAAGTTTATTCCCAACGCTATTTAGGTGACGGCTTACAAAAAAATGTCGGTCTGCAATATGCTAAAAACAAATGGATTTTCAATTTAGATGCCGATGAACGTATCACCAAAGAATTGGCAGACGAAATCAATGCCACCAACTTGGATGCCACCCCGTTTGACGCATTCGCCGTAAAACGAAAAAATTTTATCGGCAGCCGCTGGATCACTTGCTGCCATTGGTACCCTGACTATCTGGTGAGACTTTTCAACAAGGAGAAAACAAAATTTGCCGAAGTAAAACAACATGCCTTTGTTGAAAGCAAAAATTTTTACAAACTAAATGGAGACATCTTACATTTTACTTATAAAAACATTGGCGAAATGTTTGCCAAACAGTCACAAAGATTTAGCAACAGGAGTGCGAAAATCATCTATCAAAGCGGCAAAAAAGTAAATGTATTTTCTCCGATAGTGCATTGTTTTTCATCATTTTGCTCTAACTATTTTTTCCGCGGCGGCATTTTGGGCGGCATAGACGGATTTTCTATTTCTTTGTCAATGGCGGTGAACAGTTATCTGAAATACGCCCGCGTATTAGAATACAAAAGAGATAAAAAAGTATTTGACGAAGAGGACTTTAACTCCGTTTGGTAAACAATGGAAAAACAAGATTATTCTATCCTCACCATCAGAGACCAAAGAGGCAGATTCTCTTTACCGATGCCCCACAAAATTTTTATCAACGGGCAATTTTTAGGTATTATGAAAGACAAATCTGTCAGCATAAAAATTCCACAAGGACTATTTCACTTGCAAATTATGAGTATGGTGCCAACCTTCGGTAGCGAGACAGACATACATATTGAAACCGGTGTGGAGAATGTGGTGGAATTTTCCGACAGAGAGGCTGTTTGGGATATTTTATTCACCATTGACATACTATTATGGATAGCCGATTGGATTCTTAAGTCATTTCATCCCGACTGGCTGCCGGCAAATGCTCATCTTATTTATCAAATAGCCACCAACGGCTATTTCGCCATTTGGATAATCTACGAACTTATCATTCGTAAAAAATATTTCAAAATCAAACAATTTAAACAAATATTGACTCGGGATAACTAAGCTAACAAACGAGTCCACTTATATTGTTGAGTGGGCATTTGTAAAGCATCGTGCAAACGAGCATAAAAATCCCTGCAGGATACCACTCTGCCACCCCATTCTAAGAAATGTTTTGACACTTGCTGACAATCCACAAATTGAATATTTAATTCAGGAAGAACCTGCATCAAATAATAGAAAGCAATTTTAGAGGTATTGCTTTCCAAATGGAACATTGATTCACCTGCAAACATGGCACCTATGCTTGTTCCGAACAAACCTCCCACCATTTTTCCATCCCGATATACTTCCACCGAGTGTGAATAGCCGGCTTCGTGCATATTAAGATAGGTTTCAACAACTTTCTCATTTATCCAAGCACCTTCCCGCTCCATATTTTTGCAATTTTGCACCACTTCTTCAAAACGGGTGTCAATTTTCACTTGATAGCAATTTTTTCGTAACAATTGCCGCAAAGACTTGGAAAATTTTGCCTCCTCGGGAATAATTATCAAACGAGGAGCATTGGCCCACCAAAACAACAAAGGTTCATAGCTGTCAATAGGCATCAAATAGCAACCCTGCCTATACGCTTCCACCATGCGGTCTATGGAAGCATCAAACGAATATGCCACCAAAGTCTCTTCGGTAAAATCTAATTGGGATATATTCGGAAAATAATAGGATGGCGTATCTATTAAATTGACAGGCAGCGATTCTTCCATATTATTCTATCTGCAGCAATTCTCTCACTTTTGCCTCCAATTCATAACCGCGAAGACCTTTTGCCACAATATGGCCGTCTTTATCCAAAATGAAGGTGGAAGGAATGCTTTGAACGCCATAATCGGCAGCCGCCGCCGAACTCCAATATTTCAAATCACTCACGTGATTCCAGTGCAAGCCGTCTTTATTGATAGCGGCAAGCCATTGTGTTTTGTCTCTGTCTAATGATACACCTAAAATTTCCAAACCATAGGCATGATAGGTATCGTAAATGCGAACCATGTTGGGATTTTCTCTACGGCACGGACCACACCATGATGCCCAGAAATCCACAATGACAACATGTCCTTTCAAGGATGACAAACTGAAAATTTTTCCGTTGGTGTCCGGCAAGGAAATTTCCGGTGCTGTTTGACCGACTGCTGTTTTCTTGAACGACATCCAATTGTTGTATTTGGCGTTAATAAAACCATTGCCGGCATATTTTGCATGCAATGCCTCCATTAAAGTGTCTATCAATGCAAAATTTGTTTCCTTCGGAAAATAATCCACCAACACCGCTGTTGTATAATTACCTGCATTTTGCAAACACAATTGTTGTTTGGCCACCATCAATCTGCCTTCGATTTCTTCTACAGAACCTTTCATTTGACCCTCGTTGACGGCTTTTTTGTTTTGTTCTGCTTCGTATGACAGCATCTGATACTGACGGAAAAGTTCGTTTTCTTCACTGTTTTCCACCTTTTGAATAATACCTGTGGTGGCATCCATATCCACTATGGCGGTTTTGCCCGGACTCAACACTACCAAGACATTGACTCTCGGAGCAATATTGACATAATAAAAGCCTATTTCTTTTGGCATAAATGAAAACTTGTAATTGCCTTTTTTATCCAAATAGGCAACTTCCACTTTTTGCTGATTTTGTTGAGCAAAAGGATTGATTAAAATGATACTGTCTTGAACTGTCACATTATACACCACTCCTTTCATGGAAACGGGAGTGCCGGCAATAAGGGCATAAGTCATCAAAAATGCCACCAATATTAAACTAACTTTCTTCATTTTTGTCTGTTTTTTCTACAAAAGATTACAATCTGCAAAGATAACAATTTATTCAATGCAAATATCGCTCCAAGTCATTTATTTTTATTAAGACAAAATTCTATTCAAAAACTTTTGCTAAAAACTAACAATATCCACAATGATATTGGGTGTAGGTGGTCATAGCCCGCTGTTGGTTGGGATAATAATCAATAGTATAACGTTTTCCTGCCTCGTTTATTGTGTGGGTTTTGGTGTTGGTTATTTGTTTGATTTATTGTGCATTAATAACAAACACTTCATTTTGCATCAAACGCTCTGGCATATATTCAACTACATAATAACCAAAACCTATACATGTCCATGGTTTGCAC
Organism: Bacteroidales bacterium UBA1215; assembly: GCA_002309475.1. GTDB lineage: Bacteria > Bacteroidota > Bacteroidia > Bacteroidales > WCHB1-69 > UBA1205. Next base: position 20,660 of record DBXJ01000003.1, on the reverse strand, counting down.
AAACTATCATACTTAAACCACTTATATTTACAATCGTCTGTATTACAATAAAATTTGTCAATGATAGTTTTATCAATGCCAATATTATTATAGAATGAAGTTCCTATTTTCATTGAATCTACTATAACAGTCGGATAAGATTTCTTTTTGTCATCAAATAAATAACCGGCAGTTATATTAGTCGTATCATCAAAATATGGGGCAATATATATGTATATTCTCATATATTTACTATGTCGATATTCTATACTATCAAAATTAATTATTAGTATATCTTGAATACCAATAGGAAGAACACCAATTGTATCCACATGATTAAAAAAAGATAAAGTTTTTTCTAATAAAACAGAATCTTTTATTAGTGTGGAATCTTTTTTCTCTATATGATTTTCATTAGGCGGAGTAGTATTTCTACAACCAAATAGTGTACATATTATAATTGTTATGCAAATAATATTGAAAAATACTTTCATAAATATTTATCGTGTGTTAAGTGTTCCAAAGAAAAAACCTTTATAATTGTTAATTTGTCTACTACATTCAAGTCACAAATGCAACTTTTGTTAAACATTTTTTTGCAAAAATACATTAATATAAGCAACCTCTAATTTTTATTCTTTCACAATTTTTTTAGTTACAAGATATTGGTCTGTTTCAATAGACAACAAATACATTCCTACCGACAAAGAGGAAATGTCCATATTTGCAGTATTACTTTTTTGTTCTTTCAACAAAACTCCTAGTAAATTGTATAATTTGATACTTTTTATCTCTTTTTCCGGAAGGTTTATATAGATATAATCTTTAGCAGGATTGGGATGAATTTGAATATATTGAGAAGAAGTTTGTTCTTCAACAGGTACATAATCAATATTGCATCCGACATTGGGATTTGCAATAAATTCAAGGGAATCATTTACATGTACACATAATAAAAAACTCAAGGATTCATCTGGCCATGATCTACTATTTGTACAACCCGAAGGTCCATAGGTAGGACCAATTCCTTCTATAAAACTTAATTTAACAATTGTTTGATCTTTAAAAAAATATTCATCATACCACATCCGTGAAGTACCGATATAAGGAAAGTATATTATTTTTTTCCCATTAATATAGGCTATGGAATCTACTACCAATTGTGTACCTTGCTCTTCATACCAATACATACGATCATTGAAGGTAGGCAAAAAGAAAGTATCCCCAACATTTAAAGACATGTCACACCATACATACTCTGTGTCTAAATAAGGATAATATCGATATATTTTTCCGCAAGTGGTATCCTCTCGTAAGTACGCACCTATATAAGATCCGCGTGGTCCCCAATAATATTTATAGTAACAAACATTGTTAAAGTAGGCGGTATCTTCTCTATAAATATAATCTATATAAGTCAGTCCGGCTTCCCAACACGGATTCTCCTTTCTACCACCCCACACTTCATTGGGTACATATAGATGATACTCTATTATATTTTTGTTAAAGAAATGTTCAAAGGGTTGGGCATCAACCATTCCATAAATGCACAATAAACAAGCTAATAATACTTTTTTCATAGTTTTTCAAATATAGTTTATAAATAAATTTTTGCAAAAATACAATAATAATGAATACGAAACTTGTTTTATCTCAAAATTTATTAATCATCACTTAACAATTATAAAAATTAAGAGTACTTGACAGGTTTTCTTGCTGTTAAAACATAAAATATTGAACCGATAATATATTTTTTTGGTTCAAACAACGTCTATTTTAACAATTTTTAGTATCTTTGCAAGTTTTAATAAGCATTACTTATGATAAGGTTCACAACAAAGGAATTTTTAAATATGGTAAAATTCATTAGTGAATATTACCAAACACTTGTTCAGGAAACGAGCAACAAACGTATTGCCGGCACTACCAATGAATGGCTATTGGACAATTATTATGTGATATCCGAACAAGAAAAAAGCATTCGGGAAGAATTGAAGGACAAAGCATTCAAAAGCATTCCGCTCAAAAGGAAAAAACATCTCTACAACCTGCTCCTTCAGTCAATGCAAAAGACTAATTTCCAAATAGATACAAATATCCAATTAAAAGATTTATACGATTATCAAAACAATCACCATGACTATTTTTCATATAGCGAAATTAGTTTTATATTTTTAATTTTCAAAATTATTCTCATTGAAGAACTTTATCACCTAACCAAAAAACTATCCAAAAAACTGCAAGATAAAAAAGATGCTGAAAACTACATAGAAAACATTGAAAAAAACTTAAAAGAAAACTCCTACATTGATTTTCACAAAATATTCAACGATCAGATACTGCTAAAAAATCCCTATTACATTGAACAACTGAATATTAAAATCAAAAACTTTGACAATCTTAGTTCCGACACCTACAACGATATTCAAGACATATTAAGCAACAATGAAGAAAAACTGAAACATTTGCTCAATCAAGAAGTGGAAGAAGATTCACAAAACAACATCTTGATAATGAACATTTTTGTTTCGTTGAAAAAAATCACCAAATTCAAATATGCCACTTTGTTGGAAAACATCAGCTTTAGCGAGCAAGAATTGATGAAAGAAGATGTGGGCATGTATGAAAAGATGTACGACAATAATAAAAATGACTATCGTACACAAATTATTCGCAATGCAAAAAAACTACATATAAATGAATATCAATATGTTGTAGATATTGTCAAAAAAGCCAACCAAGAAAAGAAACATGTCGGCTGGTATATTTTCAAACAAAAGAATTTCAACCGCAGAGCCTATTGGTATGTCGGCATTCTGACTGTTGCTACCATCTTGCTGTCTGCCTTACTTTCTTGGTGGATGAAAGATTGGTGGGCATGCGTGTTGCTTATCATTCCATTGAGTCAATTTGTGATTGAAATCATGAATCGAATTCTGTTTGGCATACACACACCGCACAGCACTTTCAAACTCAATTTCGACAAGGGCATTCCCGAAGAATACGCCACCATGGTGATAGTGCCGACTATTCTCAAAAACAAGGAAAAAGTAAAAGACATTTTTGAAAAATTGGAAAAATATTACCTTTCCAACCTCTCTGACAATTTGTATTTCACATTATTAGGTGATGCTTCCGGAGAAAAAGGTAAACACGTTGTCCACGATGAGGAGGTGATAGCAGAAGGAACAAGAATTGTTGCCAAACTCAACAAAAAATACGAAAAAAATATTTTCAATTTTGTCTATCGCCAACGTTTCTACAGCCAAGGCGAAAATTGTTATTTGGGTCGTGAAAGAAAACGTGGTGCCATTTTAGATTTCAACGATTTATTACTCAACAATCTCACAGAAACTGAAGAGAAAAATCTGTTCCAATGCCAAACTTTTGGTGCTGATAAGCCCAAAATCACCTATATTATCACATTAGACACCGATACGCAATTGGTGCTCTATACGGCTTCCAAATTGATTGGAGCCATGGCACATCCTATGAATCGTGCCGTATTGTCAAAAGACGGACAACGAGTGGAAAAAGGCTACGGCATTATGCAACCACGTGTCAATGTAGATGTGGAAGTAACCAGCAAATCTAAATATGCACAATTGTTTTCCGGTTTAGGTGGTTTGGATGTCTATACCACAGCTTCATTTGAACTATATCAAGATATTTTTGATGAAGGCAGTTTTTGCGGGAAAGGTATTTACGATTTAAAAATCTTCCAACATATTCTCAAAGGACGTTTTCCTAACAATTTGATACTCAGCCATGACCTATTGGAAGGCAATCATATTCGCTGTGGCTTGATCAACGATGTGGAATTAGTGGATGACAGTCCTTACAACTATTTGGACGATGCCAAACGACATCACCGTTGGACTCGTGGTGACTGGCAGATTATTGCATGGCTTAAATCTACTGTCAAGAACGAACAGGAAGAAATTATCAAAAATCCTATCAATTTTATCAGCAAATGGAAAATATTTGACAACCTCCGCCGAAGTGTTTCCAGTTTGGCCATATTGATATTGATTTTTTACGGATTTGTATTTTCTCCTGTCAATGCATGGTATTTCTTGCTTATTATAGCAATAGTTATTTTTACACCTATATTTTTCTTTTTGTTCAACAGAATTACCTATAAGCGAAAAAACAACTTCTATCTTCGTTATTATATGAATTTGTTGCGAGGAATTATCGCCATTTTCTACAAATCGTTTATAGTTTTGTCTATTCTGCCGAAAGAAGCATTCTTATATACCGATGCCATTGTCAAAGCTCTCTACAGAATGTTTGTCAGCCACAAAAATCTGCTGAATTGGATTACCTCTGAGGAAGCAGAAAAAATGACCAAAAACACGCTGCCCAGTTATTTTGCAAATTTCAAAGCCAACATCATCACCAGCATCGTTTTGTTGGCATTGGTTATCGGTTTTCATCATGCAGCATTAGTGCCTACTATTATTTTGGTTGCCATCTGGTGCTTTGCACCGATATTGATGTTCCATTTGGGCAAGAAATTCCCTAACAAAATGCAGCATCTTGACGACAAGAAAATAGAAGAAATCAAACAAATTGCACAAGATACATGGAAATATTTCAACACTTATATTTCTGAAGAAAACAACTATTTGATACCGGACAATTTCCAAGACAACCGTCAAGAAAAAGTTGACTACAAAACCTCTCCTACCAACATCGGTTTTTCACTTGTCAGCATAGTTTGTGCTTATGAATTGAATTTTATTTCAGAAAGTGAAGCCATCGGTAAAATTGCTTCCATTTTGGAAACGGTTTGCAAACTCAACAAATGGGAAGGACATTTATATAATTGGTACAACATTCAAACTTTGGAAGAACTGCCGCCATATTTTGTTTCCACCGCTGATAGCGGCAACTTTGTGGCAAGTTTATATGTTGTGAAAGAATTTTTGAAAAAACTGCACCAAACCGAATTGATATCAGTTACCATGCGACTGATAGATCAAACTGACTTCAAAAAACTTTACAACTATGATATTGACGTATTCAGTATCGGTTACAACCGCATGGAACAGAGATTGTTGCCCTACCACTACAACAATTTTGCCTCTGAAGCACGCTTAACGAGTTTCTTGGCAATTGCCAAAGGTGATGTGCCCTATAAACATTGGTTCTGCTTGGACAAAACACTTACCAAATTCAAACATTACAAGGGTATCGCTTCATGGTATGGAACTCTGTTTGAATACTTTATGCCATTGGTTTATATGAAAACATATCGTCATACACTCATGGACGAAACCTATTCATTTTCCATTTATGCACAAAGAGAATATATCAAAGAAATCAATCCTGCATTGCCATGGGGTATTTCAGAAGCCGGCTACAATGAATTGGATGACGCTCAAAATTATAAATATAGAGCCTTTGGCGTACCATATCTGAAATTCCAAAATACCATATCCAACCGTATTGTTATTTCTCCATATAGCTCTTTGTTGACAATCAGCATTAAAGACAAAGCTGTATATGAAAACATACAAAAATTCAAACAATTAGGCGTATATGGCACCTATGGTTTCTACGAATCCTACGACTATGAAGATGAAGTGGTGGTAAAAGCCCACTATGCCCACCATCAAGGAATGATTTTAGCAAGTTTAACCAACTATTTGACAAACAATTCTATACAAAATTATTTCCACAACGATAAAAATATCGGTTCTATGGAATTGCTGTTGAAAGAAAAAGCACAAATAAAACCATATATTGACTTAAAAATCACCAAATTTAAACGTTATCAATATTCAAAAACCAAGCAAGAAAACGACATTCGAGAATACGACACCCTTCACGACATTCCTGAAATGGGCGTTTTATCCAACGGATATTATACTGTCGTTATCAACGACAGAGGTCTTGGCATGAGTCGTTTTGAAAATATCTACTTGAACAGATATAGAAAAATCACCAACGAAAATTACGGTTTATTCCTTTATATCAGAAACATTGCCAACGACAAATTGTGGTGTAACACATTTGCACCGCTGAATGGTCATGCAGAAAACTATCGTGTGATTTTTGCTTCCGACAGAATTAAATTCATCCGCAATGATGATGGTATTGTGACAACTACCGAAATTACTATTATAAAAGACAAAAATGCCGAAATAAGAAAGATAACTTTTGAAAACACAACCAATAAAGACATCACTTTGGAACTCACTTCCTACGGTGAAGTGATTATGGCTCCCAATAGTGATGATATAGCTCATCGTGCTTTCAACGGCATCACCATTACAAGTAGCTTGGATGCAGACAAAAAAACACTTATTTTCACACGCAAACCGCATTCTCATGCAGCTGTCGACCAACACTATTTCTTGGCCAACACCCTGTTGTTGGAAGAAGAAAATGATTTAAAATTTGAATACGAAACATCTCGTTTGCAATTCATTGGCAGAAACAATACCACCCAAAATCCAAGTGTTATCACCCAAAGGAAAAACTTAAGTTGCACACTGGGAGCCACATTGGATCCTATTATGAGCATTCGTAGAAATATTGTGGTGAACGCGGGAACTCGTACAAGTGCCTATTTAATTGTATGCTTCGGAAAATCGGTGGAACAACTCATGAACATCATTGACACCTATAACAATCCTATCGCCATAGATAGTGCATTCAAAATGGCGACGGTCTTCAACAATATTCAAATCGGAAAAGATAATTTCAAAGGATATCAAATGAAATTATACAATTCCATGTTGAAATACTTGTTCCAAACTTATCCGACCGGTGAAGAACGTATCAATTTATTGAAACAAAACACCTTAACACAGAATAATTTATGGCGGTTTGGCATTTCTGGCGATTTGCCCATCATCTATGTAGAAATAAATGACATTTCCGACTCTATTTTAGTCAATGAAATTTTACAAGCCTACGAATTTTACAAAACAAGAGCCATCTATTTAGATGTCATTATCTTGATACGCAAAAACGACAACATGCAAACTTTGCGAAAACATATTCAAGATTTAGTCAACAAGGTTTACTATTTCAATTATTTCCACAATGCCATCGGCAATATCTACACCATTTCGGAAGACGATGTCAGTGCAGACGAGATGATACTTTTCCAAACTGTGGCACGTCTTTCCTTAAAGACAAATAAAGGCAAATCTTTGGAAGCTCTCGTATCGGAAAATGATGCAAAACTTCAATCCATTGCCAACAAGACCATCTATCCTGTTTTACCGGCTGTTGATGATAACAAAAAGCCGAAAGACCTTGTTTACTACAACGGATATGGCGGATTTTTAAACGACGGAAAGGAATATTATATCGACCAAATTGACACACCGACTCCGTGGACAAATGTTATCGCTAATCAAAAATTTGGTTTCATTACAACTAACAGCATGAGTGGATTCACTTATGCCGTTAACAGTCAAGGATTTAAATTAACTTCTTGGTCAAATGACATGGTAAGTGACCCTGCCAGCGAAATCATTCTTATCAACAAACAAAAATTTGTTCCACAATCGTGTATTCATGGTTTAGGATATTCATCCTTCTACCTGAAGACTACCGATTTCCAAATTTCTATCTGTCTTTTCACACCGGTGAACGATATGGTAAAATACTATATAGTTAGCATAGATAATCTCACCGACAAAAAACAAAATATTGATATTGATTTCATTATAAGAATTGTTTTAGGAAATACTGAAGAGAAAAATGCCCGCCATTTGATTGCAGAATGGAATAAAGAGGCCAACAGAGTGTATTTTAGAAATGCTTATGACAAAAAATTTGCGAACTGTCATGCATTTATGTCCTCTACTGAACAAGTAGCCGACATGAATATATACGATCCTTTCAACAAGTCTATCAGCATCAATATTGATATAGACGCTAATACGCAAAAAGAATTTTCATTCCTATTGGGTTGTGAAAGAGACAACGAACTGATTCCGGTGCGTACAATGGATGAAATTAAGCAAGAAAAACAATATGTTATTGACTATTGGCAAAGAAAATTATCAGTTTTTGAAATACACACCCCTGACAAATCATTAAATTATGTTTTAAATAATTGGTATTTATACCAAACCTACGCTTCTCGCTTGTATGCACGTGCCGGTTTCTATCAAGTTGGTGGTGCTTTCGGATTCCGCGACCAATTACAAGATGTAATGTGTGTTTCGTATAGCGCCCCGGAATATGCACGACAACAAATTATCCGCCATGCTTCGCATCAATTTCCTGAAGGAGATGTATTGCACTGGTGGCATGACGACATGAATTTCGGAGCAAGAACCACCTTCTCTGATGATTACTTATGGCTAATATATGTTACCTACGAATACATGCGTATTACCGGCGACTACAATATTTTAAATGAAATAGTCCCATATATTGACGGAGATAAACTCAATGAACACGAAAACGAAAGAGGCATCTCATTCCACACAAGCGAACAAAAAGATTCTCTTTATCTGCACTTAAAAGCATGTATCAACAAAGCCACTCGTCAATATGGCATTCATGGATTACCGTTAATGGGCTGTGGCGACTGGAACGATGGTATGAACCGTGTGGGAGAAAAAGGAAAAGGAGAAAGTGTTTGGGTAGCATTTTTCATGATAGACTTACTCAAAAAAATGTGTGAGGTGGCTGTTATCCAACACGATGAATCATATATTGACTTCTGCAAAGAACATATTGATAAATTGACAGCAGCTATCCAACAAAATGCATGGGATGGTCAATGGTTTCTACGTGCTTTCTTTGATAATGGTGATGCATTGGGGTCTAGAAACAATATGGAATGCCAAATTGACCTACTTTGCCAATCATGGAGTTTGCTGACCGATACTGCGACTGAAGAACAAAAGAAGAGCATTATTCGTGAAACAGAAATTCGTTTAGTGGATAGAGAACACAATATCATCAAATTGTTGACACCACCTTTCAAACATTCTAAAAACAATCCCGGCTATATTATGGATTATGTGGAAGGAATTCGTGAAAATGGTGGGCAATACACACATGCTTCCATGTGGTATATTATGGCATTGTTGAAAGAAGGACTTGTTGACAAAGCCTACCAATATTATGCCATGATCAATCCTATTAATCGAACTACCACTATTTCAGACGTATTGAAATACAAAGTGGAACCATACTGTATTGCTGCAGATATTTATGCCAACCCGCTTCACGTAGGCAGAGGTGGCTGGACATGGTATACCGGCTCCAGTGGATGGGCTTACAAAACCGGATTGGAATACTTGCTCGGATTCCAGAAATTTGGTGACAAATTACGTTTAAGACCAAAAATTCCTTCCTATTGGAACGAATTTAACCTTAAATACAGATACATGGACACTATCTATCTCATCAACGTGATTAGAACCGAAGCTGATAGTCAAAATACAGATATTCTTGGTTTCTATTTAGACGGAAATGTTGTAAAAGGAGATACGGTATTGCTTGTCAATGACCAACAAGAACACAAAATTAGAATTGAGTTTTAATCAAAAAAAATAATAAAAACAGATTGTAATACGTTACTGATTGTCAATTTTTAGATTGTGAAATATAAGTTTAACCAAAAATCGTTATCGTTCGAACGATACAAAAAGACTGCCAAACAGCACATTATAACCATAGTTTGGCATGCGGTAACAGCTATTGCTTTTGCCACAATTGTCTTGGTGATATGGAACTTATTTTTTGATTCTCCAAAAGAAAAACAATTAAAAAGAAAATTGGAAGAATATAATACTACTATTAGCGAGTTGGAAAATCGTGTGGATTTAATGCTCAATGTGGTACAAGATTTTCAAGAAAAAGACAATGCCCTTTATAGAAATATTTTGGAAGCCAATCCTTCTGATACAAGCAAATCTTATCAAGAACTATTTGCCTATGCCAACTCAAAGAATATGTCTGACAAGGAAATGTTGGAACGCTTGAAAGTAAAAACAAATATTCTTACCCTTGAAGCCCAAAAACAATTAGAATCTTATCAGGAACTATGGCAATTGTCACAGAAAAAGGAGGAAATTTATAGATGCATTCCTGCCATTGCTCCGGTAAAAAATCCGGTAGTGGTATCCGGTTTTGGCACCCGCTACCACCCTATTTACAAAATTTTAAGGCGACATACAGGTGTTGATTTTATCGGGAAAAAAGGCACCCCTATTTATGCTACCGCAGACGGCACTGTCGCCGGCAATGTACAAGGAATGTCAGGATATGGTACTATGGTACTTATCAATCATGGCAACGGCTACCAGACTTTGTATGGACACCTGTCTAAAAAAAGTGTTCGTGCAGGACAAAAAGTAAAACGCGGAGAAATTATCGGTTATATGGGAAGCACCGGTCTTTCTTCCGGCACTCACCTGCACTATGAAGTGATTAAGAATGGCATAAAAGTTGACCCCATTCATTATTTCTTTGCAGACCTCACACCTGAAGAATACAACGAAATATTAGAAAAAGCATCCGAAATCAACCAATCAATGTCCTAATTTATTTGCAATAGTAGAAATATTCCACTACTTTGTCAGATATTCCCTCGTATCGTACACAAATAGAATCGTGATAGGTTTGTGTATTCTCATCATAAACACTTACCTTATCGGAATAGGTGCAATATTGCACCATATTGTGAGAAGAAGGATATTTGTTTTTGTACTCATAATCATGTTTTTGCGAAAAATAGGCTCGGTCATATCTTTCATATCCATTGTCAAAGGTATAAAGTGCCGTCAAAATATTGTTTTTGCTATATCCTGACAAATCCATTATCGGATATGCCAAACCATAAAAAGGATTCTTTTTATCATCGTATGTAAATGATACAGAATATCTTATTATAGAATCCTGACCATCATAGTCGATTACCTTTTCTCTGGAAATATTATCATTTTCATAAGTAATATTTCTTACCATAACCAGTGTTGAAGTGCTTTTATGTAAATTTTCTTTCGTTACAATCAATTGATCGCTACTTGGAAAAAAAACATTGTCAAACACTGATTTTGACTGCTTATTTTCCATCAGATAATATGATAATCTATTGATTTTATTATTTTTATCTTTTCTCCCGACCTGAATTTCTTTTGTCAATTGATTGCCTTGATAAAACTCCATGTTATTTAAATACGTTCCATCGTAAGTCAATAAAATGTATTCATCATTTACATTGGAAGTAATTTTGTCAATGGTGCCATTTTTATTAAGTGAAATGGAAAAATCTTTACCTAATTGCTTGTAAAGGATTTCACTTATAGAACCATTTTCATAAATAAATGCCATACTTGTATCCATACTTGATGTACCTTGCAATAATACATATTGGATTTTTTTGTTAGGATTGAAAACTTCTTCTTTGTTACATGCAATCAACAACAATGAAAAAACGAGTATAAGAAATGACCAACGTATCATAAAATTATAGATTTATCATTAATAACGGCATTATAAATAAAATATTTTATTTATTTTTGCGTTTTCTTTTATTATTAGGTAAGAATGAAAAAATTCATCATTTTCACATTGTTGATATGCACTTGGATATGTGCACATGCTACGCATGAACGCGCAGGTGAAATTACCTACAAACATATTTCCGGTCTTACCTACGAATTTACTTTAACAACCTACACTTACACAGCAAGTTTAGCAGACAGACCCACCATAGACATCTATTGGGGGGATGGAACAAGCAACCAAATATCAAGAAATTCCAAAACAAATATCGGCAACGAAATTTTTCAAAATATCTATATAACACAACACACCTTCCCTGCATCCGGTTCTTATATAGTTTCTATGGAAGACCAGAATAGAAATCAAGGTATTATCAATATTCCAAATTCGGTGAATATTCCTTTCTATGTGGAAACAATTATCACTATCAATAATTTTATCACACCCAACAATTCTCCAATGCTAACCAATCCACCGATTGATTTTGGCTGTGTCGGAATTCCCTACTATCACAATCCTGTTGCCATAGATCCGGATGGAGATAGTTTGTCATATTCTCTTGTTGCATGCCGTGGTTACAATGGCGATACCATTCCCGGCTATACACTGCCATTAGCAAGCAACAGCATTTCCATTGATGCTGTTACCGGTGATTTATATTGGGATAGTCCTATGGTACAAGGCGAATACAATATTGCCATTCTTATTGAAGAATTTCGCATGGGTGTAAAAATTAGTTCTATGATACGCGATATGCAAATAGAAATTACCGCATGTGACAATTACCCGCCCGAAATCAGCGCCATATTAGACACTTGCATTGATGCCGGCACTTTATTGTCATTTCATGTAACTGCCACTGACACACCTTCACAAATCATCACCCTATCGGCTATGGGCGATGTATTTTCGCAAAACAACCCTGCAACATTTCCTATAGCTTATGGCAATGGAACTGTCAGTTCCACTTTTAATTGGAATACAGATTGCAGCAATGTAAGAAAACAACCTTATCATGTAACTTTCAAAGCCATTGACAACGGCAATGTGAATTTAGTAAAACTTTTCACTACATCTATCACCATTGTATGCCCTGCTCCGGAAAATTTAACAGCAACACCTTTTGAAAATGCAATCGCTCTTTCATGGCAACCAACACCATGCGACTCCTTTATAAAAGGTTATAAAATATACCGAAAAGTCAATCCATACGGTTTCATCCCCGACCACTGCGAAACAGGCGTTCCTGCTTATACCGGTTATAAACAAATTGCCACTACCAACTCCTTAACAACAACTTATATTGACGAAAATGTAAAGCAAGCTAATGAATATTGCTACATGGTAACTGCCTATTTTGAAGACCAAGGTGAAAGTTATGCTTCCAATGAGGCTTGCACCATATTAAAAAACACACTGCCTTTGTTGACAAAAAACAGCATTGCTTCTACTGACAGCCAGTCTGGAGAAATTGACATTGAATGGTTGGCACCTAAAGAGTTGGATACGATACAATATCCGGGACCATATAGTTATAAATTATATGGAAAAAGCAATCAAGACCAGACATTTACACTTTTGCAAACTTTCAACGGAACCGATTCTCTAAAATATAGACATCCGCTACAAAATACGGAAGAAAATTATTTTTCATACTATGTAGAAATGTTGAATTTAACCAATGGAGAAACATCTATCGGCACATCTGACACTGCCACATCGGTATTTTTGTCTATTGCCGTTTTTGATAGAAATTTATTGCTGTCATGGACAACAAATACGCCATGGACCAACCGGCAATATATCATCTATCGCTACAATGAACAAACTGCCGATTTTGACTCTATTGCCATTGTCAGCGATACTTGTTATTTGGATATGAATTTGGATTATGACAGTAATTATTGCTACAAAATTTTAGCGATGGGTTATTATCCCGATTCTTCCATCATTGCACCTCTTTACAACTATTCAGAAATTGTTTGTGCTTCTCCATTTGACAATCAAGCACCTTGTTGCCCTATTGTGGAAGGAAATACCGATTGTAAGAATATCTATCTATATTGGTCTATTGACACTTGTACAGATTCCGATATTCAACAATTTAATATTTATTATAAGCCAAACACCAACTCTCAATACAAAAAAATTGATTCAGTAGACTACAATACTTCCAATTACAATCTGCAAAATCCGGTATCGGTGATAGGCTGTTTTTCTGTTTCTGCATTAGACAGCAATGGCAACGAAAGTGATATATGCCATGAAATTTGCTTTGATACCGATATTTGCTCAAGATATCGTTTACCGAATATCTTCACGCCAAACAATGATGGCATCAACGATTTATTTATGCCTTATGAATATGATTTTGTCAAATCTATTGACATCACCATTTTCAATCGCTGGGGAGAAACAGTCTATAAAACCACCAACCCCGATATCAATTGGGATGGCACCAATATGTACACCAAAGCCAAATGCTCCGATGGTGTATATTACTATGCATGTGACGTTTATGAATATACTTTAACAGGAATAGAAAAAAGAATTTTATCAGGATCTATAACATTAGTTCGATAGTTATGTTTACGGGAATAATTGAAAAAACAGGAAAAGTTGTCGCAATCAATCAAGACAAAACAAATGTTCATTTTACCATAGAGGTAGATTTTATTGATGAACTCAATATTGACCAAAGTATCAGCCACGATGGTTGTTGTCTTACCATTGTAGAAATTGACAAAGCAAACAATACTTATGTTGTAACTGCCATGTTGGAAACCTTATTAAAAACCAATCTCGGCACATGGACGGTTGGCTATGAAGTCAATTTGGAAAGGAGTATGAAAATGGATGGTCGCTTTGACGGACATATTGTACAAGGTCACGTTGACCAAACAGCTACTTGTACACAAATAGTGGACGAAAATGGTAGTTGGAGATACTATTTCACCTATGAAGACGCCCCCGACCAAATTACCGTTCCAAAAGGTTCTATTAGTGTCAATGGTGTAAGTTTAACGGTAGTGGATTCACAAAAAAACATGTTTTCAGTAGCTATTATACCATACACTCAATACCATACCAACTTTCATAATTTCAAAGTGGGCACAAAAGTTAATATTGAATTTGACATTTTCGGAAAATACGTTGCTCGGCTATTAGACCAATATATGGCTGCACAAAATTAAGGCTACACCACCCCGACATGATGAATAACAACATGATAAAGATTTTGAAATATCTCTGTCATGTTACTTGATACTGATGGTAAAACACCAAAATGAATCTTCACTTGGTCATTGCCATATTCAGTTGCGGTGATTTCAGCATTGTACTTTTTCAACAATTGCATTACATTATTTAAATCATCGTATTGAAAAACAATTTCATACAAATGCTTTATCGGCAAGTCTATTTTTTTTGCCTCATTTAATGTGAGCATAGCACATGTTTTGTAGGCATTGATCAAACCGCTTACTCCTAATTTGGTTCCGCCAAAATATCGGACAACTATGATTAAAATATCTGTTAAATGATTCGATAATATTTGTCCGTAGATAGGTTTTCCCGCCGTTCCGGACGGTTCGCCATCATCGTTGATACGAAAATTGGGTTCGCCTACATGTCCGATTTGATATGCATAGCAATGATGAGTGGCATCATAATACTTCTTTTTAACATCTATTATGATATGTTTGGCTTCTTCTTCCGTTTTTACCGGAAATGCCAAACCGATAAATTTACTACCTTTATCTTTATACACTCCTTCTGCCGACTGAGAAATAGTGGTATAGGTATCTGCCATTAACTTTCTTGTATCAATTTATAAATCAAATATAAAGCTGTTTGAACAGTTCTTTCTACCACATTTTTGCGACCTCTTCCAAAATGAAAACATTTGGCTTCTGCCTTCTCTTTGTTGGCAACAGCTATCCATACTGTTCCTACAGGTTTTTCTGCAGTTCCGCCATCCGGTCCTGCAATGCCGGATACCGACAAACTATAATCCACATTATATAGTTTCAACACGTTGGCTGCCATAGACAACACGGTTTGTTCGCTAACAGCTCCTACTGTAGTTAGAATTTGCTCGTCAACATGCAAAACTTTTGTCTTTATTTCATTGCTATAGGCAACTACTCCACCTTTAACATAGAGTGAACTACCCGGATTGGAAGTCATTTGATGAACAATCAAACCACCCGTACAACTTTCCGCTGTTGCCATGGTTTGTCCTTTGGCCTTCAATGCATCACCTATCAACAAGGACAAAGGTTTATTTTCTTCACTAAAGACATACTCTCCCGCAATCTCCAACAATTTTTCACGCCGGCAATTCATTTCCTTTGCCAACATTTTTGCATCTGCATGATGTCCTGTTAATCTTAAATTGACAATTCCCATTTGTGGTAAATATGCCAATTTGATATACGATGGCAATTGATTTTCATAATCATCCAACAGATCCGACAAAGCAGATTCTGCAATTCCGTATGTTTTGAAATGCATATCTATAGTGGATGCTATATGAAAATGTGCCACTACTTTTTGCTCAATTTCATCCAACATGGATTCCATTTCCATTGGCACTCCGGGAATAGATATCAATACAGCATTTCCTTGTTCCATCCACATTCCCGGGGCTATTCCATAAGGATTGAGAATTACTTTGCAATTTTCCGGCAACATGGATTGTGTGAAAACACTGTCAGACACTTTTCTATTTAATGCTTTTACCACCTCTTTGATGTGCTGTTTCATTTGTAAATTATCCTTCAATCCCACATGAAAATAATTACAAATGCTTTTTTTGGTGATATCATCTTTGGTGGTTCCCAAGCCACCGGTAACAATCAGCAATTGATATTTTTTCAAACCTTCTGCAAAACTTTGCTCTATAGCTTGTGCATCATCTCCAATGGTAAGAATTTCCGCAACCTTCACGCCTATTCTATTCAACATAGTGGCAATGGCAGAAGCATTGGTATTCAATACTTGACCATTCAACAATTCATCGCCTATATTGAGAATTTCTGCTTGGATATTTGCCTGCATAATCAACTTGTTTTAAGGTTCCACCTTCAAAATAGTCTGCGAAAGAATGATTTCCAATGCCAATAAAATAACTGCCAACAACAAAATCGGAAAGAATTCATCATTTTTGTTGGTAAATTGAGTTTCGGTAATTTTTGACTTTTCCATTTTGTCTATTTTGTCATATACCGCCTTCAACTTGTCTTTGCTGGCAGCCCGGAAATAGTTTCCACCTGTTTCTTGAGCTATATTTTTCAACAATTGCTCGTCTATTTCAGTTTCGGCATAAAAAACACCTTGTGGCGTACTATATGGAACCGTACCCATACTACCACAACCTATGGTATAAACTCTTATCCCGTATTCTTTTGCAATATCTGCAGCAGATAGCGGGTCAACATAACCGGTATTGTTTACTCCATCCGACAGCAAAATGATGACTTTACTTTTGGCAGTACTTTCTCGCAAACGATTGATAGCCGTTCCCAAGCCATCACCGATGGCAGTTCCATCTTCTATTTGTCCGTTTTTGCTGCTCTCTATCGCCTCCAACAAAGTTACATGATCGGTTGTCAATGGACATTTTGTATATGCTTCACCGCTATAAAGCACCAATCCGATTCTATCTGTCGGTCTGTTTTCCACAAAAGTTTTTATCACACTTTTGCAAGCTTCCAACCTATTGGGACGAAAATCCATCGCCATCATACTACCCGACACATCCAAAGCCATCACTATATCGATACCCTCCACTTCCACCTGTTTGTGCGAAAGACTACTTTGAGGACGAGCCAATGCGGTAATTATCAACATTATAACAATTACTCTCAATGCAAAAGGTATATGCAAATACCACTGACGTATATGTGGGGCTTGTGCAATTGATTTTGTTGTAGAAACCACAAATGATGAATTCATTTTTTTGTTTTTCCACACATACCACGCTATCAACAATGGCACGATCAACAACAACCAAAATAGATGTGGATGGTCAAATTTTATGCTGTCAAAATATGCAATTAGTGATGTCATGACTTAGTTTTCTTTTATTTCAATTGTCTTTTTGGTATTTTTAACAAAATCTACTGCTAACTGATATACAGAACTATTCTCATTGGGAAGTGGGTCTGCTTTAGCAAATTTTACCATATCAGAAGCATATAACAACTCTTTCATATTGTTGATATCATTTCTATTGATACCCAAATTTTGCAAACATTCAACTATTTCACTGCTTACCATTTCCATCGTTGACACATCCCAACGATTGTCAATATAAGTTCTACAAATATCACTCAATCGGCTATAGTATTCTTTTACATGCCCCTTTTCACACAATCGTTGCTGCCACAAAGCTTCTAAATCTCTCATTGCTATTACATCGGCAGGTTCGCTTGGCTTTTGCTTGACAGGAATTTCCGATTTCTTTTTCCATCTTGACAATTTGACAATCAGGAAAATGATAGCGGCTATCACAATAGCAGCCAACAAAATGTACAATACATACGGAATTACCTCTTTGAATTTCCAAGGTTCTCTTAATGGTTTTGCTATATCTTTGATGGCTTTGGTGGTATCTACTTTTACGGTGTTTACTTGCAAAGTCTGCATATCCGTCATTGCCAAAAATGTAGAATCGGCTGTATAAAATGTCAATGGAGGAATAATGTGCGTACCACTTTCAAACGAAGTGATAGTCAATTGTTGATGATATTTTATTTTACCATTCTCCTTGATGGTATCAATAGTTGTTTTAGACAATATTTCAATATTCGGGATACAAGTATCGGTCAATATCGGAAACAACACTCCTTCTTCGTTACATTCCAATTCTACATTCATTTTCAATTGGTCTCCGATAAGTATTTTGTTGGAATCCAAACTTACTTTAGCGGATTGTCCCAAAGCACAGAATGCTACTATACAAAAAGTTACTAATAAAATATATTTCTTCATCTTATGACCTTTTTTGAAAGAATTCTCGCAATTTCGGCACATAGTCTTCATCGGTGTACAATTTGATAACATCCGTTCCGCTCCGCCTATAGATATCGTTGACGGTTTGTTCGTTAGTTTGCCACCATTGCCGATATTCTTTTTGGAATTGACTATTAGAAGTATTGACAACTCTTATTTGACCGGTTTCACTGTCTTTTATTTGCATCAAACCGATTTTGGGCAGACAATATTCTCCTCTATCTCTGATTTGCACCATAGAAACATCGTGTTTGTTGGCAGCAATTCTCAATGCCGTTTCAAAATCTGTTTCAATAAAATCCGACATAACAAATACGGTACAACGCTTCTTGATGGCACCGACTAAATATTGCAATGCCAAAGAAGTATTGGTAGTTGTTGATTGCGGTTTTAGATTGACCAATTCACTGATAATTCTTAAAATGTGTGTTTTCCCTTTTTTCGGCGGAATAAATTTTTCAATTTTGTCGCTATAAATCAACACACCTACCTTGTCATTATTCGTGATAGCCGAAAACGACAATACGGCTGCCAATTCGGTTATTAAATCTTGTTTTTGTTTACTTCTTGTACCAAACATGGTAGAAGAACTGCTATCTATCACCAACATCACCGTTAGTTCACGTTCTTCTTCAAATACTTTCACATAGGGCTGACGAAATCGTGCCGTTACATTCCAATCAATAGACCTTACATCGTCTCCATAAGTATAGGAACGTACCTCACTGAAAGCCATTCCCCGACCTTTGAAAGCACTATGATACTGCCCTGCAAAATTCTGCTGTGACAGACTGCGGGTTTTTATCTCTATCTTACGGATTTTCTTTAGTAATTCGGTTGTATTCACGATTTAACTATTTATATTCAACTGACAGCATTCATTTTATGGCACATAGAAAAATGATATTTATCTCTATTTGCGACCAATAAACCTTCATTTAATGCTATTGATGCCACAAAAAGATGTTTTTTCAAATTGTTTCTATGGCACTTCTACCGTATTAAGAATTTCGTTGATGATATCATCTGTAGTAATATTTTCTGCTTCAGCCTCGTAAGTCAGACCTATACGATGACGCATTACAGCATGTGCAATCGCTCTGACATCTTCCGGTATCACATAGCCACGCCGTTTGATAAAAGCATAAGCCTTAGCTGCCAATGCCAAATTGATAGAAGCTCGTGGGGAAGCTCCAAATGAAATCATGTTGGAAAAACGTTCCAATTTAAAATCTTTTGGATAACGTGTTGAAAATACTATATCAGTAATATAATTTTCTATTTTTTCATCAACATACACCTCTCTGACAATATCTCTTGCCTTGATGATATCTTCACCGCTGAGCACGGCTTTTACATCCGTTTTTTCATTGCCGATCTGCTGACGCAAGATGACCTTTTCTTCGTCTTTGGTAGGATAATTGATTACCACTTTCAACATAAAACGGTCTAATTGTGCTTCCGGCAAGGGATAAGTACCTTCCTGCTCTATTGGATTCTGTGTTGCCATTACCAAAAACGGTTCTTCCAATTTGTAAGTGGATTCGCCGATAGTAACCTGACGTTCTTGCATAGCCTCCAACAAGGCACTCTGCACTTTTGCCGGAGCTCTGTTGATTTCATCCGCTAAAATAAAATTAGCGAAGATAGGTCCCTTTTTCACCAAGAAATCTTCTGACTTCTGGCTATATATTAATGTACCTATCAAATCAGCCGGCAACAAATCGGGAGTAAACTGTATTCTGCTGAATTTAGCATTAATGGCACTTGACAAAGATTTAATTGCCAATGTTTTTGCCAACCCGGGCACACCTTCTAACAAAATATGTCCGTTGGATAACAAACCTATGAGCAAATGGTCTATCATATTTTTCTGACCGACTATCACCTTGCTCATCTCCATATTCAACATATCAACAAAAGAACTTTCTTGGTTGATACGTTCGTTTAAAGCTCTAATATCTACTGCGTCTGACATAATATTTTATTTATCAAAAATAATTGTTTCCATAACGTATGAATATTGATTTTATTTTACATTTTTGCCCGTTCTTTGATTTTTTTTTATAAAAATGATTTTTGTATTATTTTTTTTTATACTTTTGCAATTCCGTTTATGGAACCAACATATCGCGGAGTAGAGCAGTGGTAGCTCGTCGGGCTCATAACCC
>DBXJ01000087.1:8845-9230 GCA_002309475.1 Bacteroidales bacterium UBA1215 | reverse complement strand
TATACATAACGCTCAAATCGTTCCGGCTCGGTAAAAAAATCCGCATTAGGAAAATAAGTGTCAATAATTCCTACACTGTCATTTCTATCTAATGCCACCAACAAATTGTTGCCGGTTTCTTTTATAGCACGTAAATGTCTTGGAGCAATATAACCTCCTAATCCTACTAAAGCAAAATTCTTCATTGTATTTTTGAAACTTTATTGTTCTCTAATTGATATTTTTCTCCACTTTCACTACAAACGGCTATGCCATCTTCGTTGAAATGCAGTTTTTGTCCATATTCACTCATCCAACCGACTTGTCGGGAAGGATTTCCTACCACCAAAGCATAATCCGGCACTGTTTTGGTGACAACTGCACCCGCACCGATAAATGCATATTT
>DBXJ01000087.1:0-8790 GCA_002309475.1 Bacteroidales bacterium UBA1215 | reverse complement strand
GTTTTCTTATATTGATTTTTCCTACTGATAGCACTACGAGGATTGATAACATTGGTAAATACCATCGAGGGACCCAAAAAAACATCATCGTCACAAATAACACCTGTGTATATAGACACATTGTTTTGCACTTTGACATTGTTTCCCAACACCACATCGGGAGATACTACCACATTTTGACCGATATTACAATTCTCCCCTATCACACAATGGGACATAATATGTGAAAAATGCCATATCTTTGTACCATCTCCTATCCGGCAATCTTCGTCTATTATTGCTGTTTCATGTGCTTGATACATACTTTTTATTTTTTGGCAAAAGTAGCATTTTTTTACTTATATTTTTTATTTTACAACTATAATCTTTAACCAATTTTTGTGGAAAATTTCCACTTGCAAGATATGCCTTCTACATCTACACATTTTCATAGTTACAATACATTGATAATTCAATAAAAAAACTTATTGTAGAATTATAATCATTGTCTCATAAAAAAATTATACCTTTGCATTTTTATTTTAAATAGTATTGACAATTGCAAGACAAACATGAATGCATGTTGTCGGAGCAAAATAATTGACACAATGGAAACAGAAAAAAAATATGGCAAAAACCGCAGAAGTGATGCGTTTGCCAACCAAGGAAAAGAAAAGAAAACAGTTAGTAACAAAAAAAGATCTACTCTCAACGAAAAATTGTCGAACGGCAACAATGACCACAAACGAGCAGCAAGAAAATCTTTCTTTACAAGTAAACAAACAACATCGGAAAGAGGTGCTTCTCGCAGTCGCAAACCCTCGTCATACCACTTTGAAGAAAACGAACATTTTGGTGATAGAAGAGATAGTAGAACACGCAAAAGAGAAGAAAAAGGTTTTGCTAAAAAACGCAAAGATAGAAACAACGGACAAGATTCCGAAATTATTCGTGAAATCATCCACAAACGCCATCAAGAAGGTCGATTCTCGGAAAGAAAACCCAAAGTATTGACATTAGCATGGAATGATGAACACGATTTGATACGTTTGAATAAATACATTTCCAATAGTGGCATATGTTCAAGACGTGAAGCCGACGACCTCATTACCGCCGGTGCCATTATGGTAAACGGAAAAGTAGTAACCGAATTGGGTACGAAGGTTTCCCCTACCGATGAAGTAAGATATGAAGACAAAATTCTCCAAAGAGAAAAACCTGTCTATCTTTTACTCAATAAACCTAAAGACTATATTACCACCACCGAAGACGAAAGAGACCGCAATAGTGTGATGATGTTGGTAAAGGATGCATGCCCCGAAAGAATCTACCCTGTCGGCCGATTGGATAGAAACACCACCGGTTTGTTGCTATTCACCAATGATGGTGAAATGACGAAAAAATTGACCCATCCGAAATTTGAAATCAAAAAAATCTATCAAGTAGAACTTGACAGAAATATGGAACTCAAAGATTTTCAAACTCTCTCCGAAGGCATTGAACTCTACGATGGTTTTATCAAACCCGATGAATTAGCATACGTTGACGGACAGAAAAACATATTGGGCATCACTTTACATTCCGGCAAAAATCGAATTGTCAGACGTATGTTTGGAAGTTTGGGATATGAAGTAGAAAAGTTAGACCGTGTTTACTATGCCGGCTTAACAAAAAAAGATTTGCCGAGAGGTCATTATAGATTTCTCACACAAGCAGAAATCAACATGTTGAAAATGAGTTTATAATGCAACATTTTGTAAAATATCACGGTGCTGGCAACGACTTTGTTATGATAGATAACAGAGATGGTCAATTTTGTAAGGATGTGGCCTACGTGCATGCACTTTGTCATAGACGAACCGGCATTGGCGCAGACGGACTTATCACCATTGAACAAAGCCATGAAGACGGCATTGACTTTGTCATGCACTATTTCAATTCCGATGGAAAGGAAGGCAGCATGTGCGGCAACGGAGGTCGCTGTGCAGTCGCTTTTGCCAAGGAATTGAATATCATCGGTCAGTCAACCACTTTTAAAGGAATTGACGGCATACACCAAGCTGAAATTCTTTCACACAATGGTCTTGAAACTATTGTCAAACTACAAATGACCGATGTTTTGGACATAAAGACCTATGAAGACGGATATTTTCTCAATACAGGTTCACCGCATTTTGTAAAATTTGTCTCTAACGTTCAACAATTTCCGGTATATGAAGAAGGCAAACTACTTCGCTATGACACCCGCTTCACGGGAGGTACCAATGTAGATTTTGTAGAAACTTTTGCTGACTACATTTTTGTTCGTACATTTGAACGCGGTGTAGAAGACGAAACTCTTTCTTGTGGCACAGGTGTTACTGCTTCAGCATTGGTATATGCTCTACACAACAACACCGAACATGTAAATATTCATACCTTAGGTGGTGAATTTCAAGTTTATCTGCAAAAAGTGGAAAATAAATTTACCCGTATTTTTCTACAAGGACCTACTCATAGAAGTTTTCAAGGAATCATATAATTCATTATTTTTCAACTTATTGACTAACACCTTGACAGAATGAAGTCCCACTTCGTCTATATTGACTTTGTCCAAGGACAAAAATTTTGCACTGTCCACATCGTCCATAGCTGACAAGGAAAGCAAATTCTTCACTTGGCAACGAAAAACCAAATCGATGGTGAAATAGGTCAATCCATTGTAAACATATTGATTGGGCAAAGAACAACAAAATTGTAATGTTTCCACCTCCAGATTTAATTCTTCTTTTACCTCACGGACAACGGCTTGCTCTGCCGTTTCTTCCATATCGATAAAGCCTCCCGGAAGATCTAATTTCCCTTTTTGAGGATTTAATCGTCTAGTGGTAAATAAATATTCACCCTTTTGATTGACAATCAATGCAATAACTGCACCAGCAGCATTGGTATAAAATTGTTTGCCGCAATCGGCACAACAATGAGATTTCACTCCATCCCAGTGAAAATTTTTGCTACCGCAAAAAGGACAATATTTCAATATCTTGGAAGGATGTGTTACGCTATTATCCATTCAACAAATTTTCAGCAGTTTTCAATGCAGCATCTGTAACATTTTCGTTACTAATCATTTTTGCCAACTCGCCAATCCTCTCTTGTCTGTCTAATAGTTTTATTTGCATCTCGGTTGTGTTACCTTGTGTTTGCTTGTAGATAAGATAATGATGTTCAGCTTTGGCTGAAATTTGTGGCAAATGAGTGATAGTTATCACCTGACAATTTTTAGCAATGTTTTTCATCACTTCACCCATTTTGGAAGAAACACTACCGGAAATACCTGTGTCAATTTCATCAAAAATAATTGTCGACAGCACATTTTTACTAATTATCAACGATTTAAGTGCCAACATCAAACGAGATATTTCACCGCCGGAGGCAATTTTTGATATTTCTTGCATTTGCATTCCTTTGTTGACATTGAATAAAAACGAAGGCACGTCAAAACCCGTTGCAGTAAGTTCATCCTGCATCAATTGAATGCTCACCTCTACATCCGGCATATTCATCTGTCGGAGTTGTTGTTTCAAGGCGGTTTCTATTTGAGGCAAAACTGCGGTACGTTTTTTTGTTAATTGCCTGCCTAATTGTTGAATTAATTGTTCTTTTTCATCCAACTGCTGCTGCAATTGCTGACATTCATAAACATAATCCAACATAGCATTTTTCTTCTCTTGCAAAGTTTTTACCAATGCTATCAATTCTGCTTCTGTCTGCACATTGTTTTGACGTTCCAAACGATTGAGCAAATTCAAACGCTGCGTTAATTGGTCTATTTCCTGATTAGGATTGGATATATTGTCAAACAAATGATTTAATTCATAGACAACATCTTCTAATTCTATGATTTGCGAATTAATTCTATCTTCTAAATGTTGATACGTTTCACTAAAGGAAGCGATGCCTGACAATTTTTGTTTTACTTCTCGCATCATTTGTAAAACATTCATTTCTGACATGTCCAACAAGTTCAAACTCTCTCCTACAACTTGTTGTATTTCTTGTGAATGCTGCAAAGTTTTCAATTGTTCTTCTATCTGTCTTTGCTCCCCTTCCACAAGATGTGCCTCCTCCAATTCTTTCAATTGACATTCTATATCATTGATGTCATTATTGTTCATATATGCTTGCATGTCTGAAAAAGTATTTTTCAACTCTTTCCACTTCATATATGTTTGTCTAAACTGACGTATGTCATCATCCAATTGAGCATATTGATCTATGAGTGACAACTGAAAATCTTTGTTTTGCAACAATATATTGCTATGCTGAGCATGTATGTCCACCAATTGCAGCGTAATTTTTTTCAAATCTGCAGCATTGACAGGAGTATCATTGACAAAAGAACGAGACTTGCCTTGCAAATTGATTTCTCTTCTTACAATACACTCTTCGTCATAATCCAAATTCAGACTTTCAAAAAGAGGCTGTAAGTCATCGTTTTCCAATTTAAAAACCGCTTCTACAATGGTTTTCTTGGTTTTATCCCGCATTACAGAAACATCCACTTTTTGCCCCATAAGAAAATTAATAGCTCCCACAAACATTGATTTTCCTGCACCGGTTTCGCCTGTTATGGCAGTGAATCCTTTGTATAAATCAATAGAAAGTGTGTCTATTAATGTATAGTTTTCTATATGGATATGCTGCAACATAAGAAATTATTTTCTTAACTTATCGTATTTTGTTGTATTGGAAGGATCTATCATAGTCATAACATCCAATGCATGGGCTCTTTGCTCGTCCGAGGCAGCTAAAAACATATTGACAATTTCATTGCATTTGGTCATGCCAAACAAAATCATACAATACATGTTGGTACTTTTAGTATAAATGTTTTTCAACATGTCCAAACTACCCAATACACCTTGATAACCATTTTCTAAATCCTGTGCCATCAAATCCAAACCTTGACGATGGTATTTGTACATGGCAGTTCGGAATGCAGATGATTGAGGATTGTTGTAGTAGCTATCCAGCACCCAATATCTGTTTCTTGAATCTTTTGACGATGTAGACCAACCATCTTCTCCGTTAGGCACAGTAGAAATAATATTCATGGCTTTAGCATAATATGCATCTCCTCCATGATCGGCATAGGTATCGAAAGTAATGCCTAACATTAAATAAGCATAATAAGCCGCTAATGAAGTAATGGTCCACAAATATGAACTTTCATCATAATCAAACGTTTGATTATCAGAATATTTAAACGACAAATGATTGTCTTGATATGAAAATATCGGCGTAGAATAGGTTGAATTGAATACAGGACGACTTAATTGCACATAGATTTTTCCTGTAAATTGAGTGGGAGAAACAGCTTGTTCTATCACCAATTGAATGCTGCATTCAATTTTTTCTTGCACCTCAAATGTATAATCTGTCCACCTTCTTTCGTTGAGAAAAGAGGCAAGACCCTGCTGTAAATTGTTAAAAATAGATTTATTCACCTGCGAGGCATATTCTCCGGACATATTGTCAGCATTTACCGATACTCTACAATTGAGTTCTTGTGCAAATGTGACTATACTCATCAACATAAAAATCGGTACCAACAATATTTTATTCATGATGATTGATTTTTTTCAATATTTGACTGACAATTTCTTCTGCCACAGCTTGTTTCGACTGCAAAGGAATATCTATCACCTGTTCGTTTTTGTCTATCAGCAGCACTTTGTTGGTAGAGGTTGAAAATCCGGCTCCTTTGTCGTTCAAAGAATTCAAAACAATCATATCCAATTGTTTTGTTTTCAATTTTTTGATGGCATTTTCTTTTTCATCATTGGTTTCTAAGGCAAAACCCACCACTATTTGCCGGTCGTTTGCACGATGCAAAGAAAGTGTTTTAAGAATATCTTCCGTTGGTTTTAGATGGATTTGCCATGTGGCATCAGTTTTTTTCACTTTATAATCCACTGCATGTTCAGGGGTATAGTCCGCCACAGCGGCCGCCATAATAATTATATCGACCTGTGATGCCACCATTTGACAAGCTTGCAACATGTCTGCCGCTGTTTGAACATCTATTCGATGAATGAGAGGATGATGAGTTGTTAAAGATGTGGGACCGCTTATCAAATCTACTTGCACACCTTTTTGTGCCAAGGATTCTGCCAAACAAAAGCCCATCAAACCGGAGGAACGATTGCCGATATACCGCACAGCATCAATAGGTTCTTGTGTGCCGCCTGCTGACACCAAAGCCCGCAAACCGCTATTTTTGCCACAAAGATAGTTGTCTATGGCTTCAAATATCTTTTCCGGCTCCATCATTCTGCCTTTTCCTTCGCTGTTGCACGCCAAAAAGCCACTCCCCGGCTCCAATATTTTCACACCCCTGTTTTGCAATATTTTCAAATTAGCTTGTACGGCTTCATTGTCCCACATGGCATCATTCATAGCAGGAGCCATAAACAATATTTTTTTGTATGCCAACAAGGTGGTGGAAAGGGCATCATCTGCCAAGCCATGGGCATATTTGCCGATAATATTAGCGGTGGCAGGTGCTACAACAAATACATCTGCCCACTGTGCTAAAGCAATATGTTCGGTTGTTCGTTCTTGCCCTGTTTGAAACATATTGTTATACAACTTATTGCCACTCAATGTTTCAATCGTCAATGGGGTAACAAATTCTAAAGCATGGTCTGTTGCCACCACTTTTACTTCGTAGTCGTTTTTTACAAAACTCCGAATCAAAGTCAGCGACTTATAGGCAGCAATACCACCACTTATGCCTATGAGAACATGCTTTTTCATAATGCTTATTCTTCGTTGGGTTCTCTGTAATAGGTTTCTCCGTCATGAAATTCTTTCACTGCCAATTGTGTGGGTTTTGGCATTTGTTCGTAGAAACGTACTAACTCTATTTGTTCTTTATTTTCAACACCTTCTTCTGCACTGCTGTCATGAGAGGCGAAATCTTTAATTTTTTCATCCAACTCTTCTTTCAATTCGGTAGAAATTTGATTGGCACGTTTGGCCATAATAGTTACACTTTCGTAAATATTATGAGTGTCTTTGTCGAAATCGTTTAAATTGCGAGTTACAGATTCTGTGTCTGTTTTAATTTTTTTGTAGTCCATATATCTATACTATTTTTAATGATTCAATATTTTGTCTCTTTTTTTCTTTGCATCGGCTGCCAACTTGTCGGCTTCTTCCAAAAATTTGGATTGTTCGTTATAGGCTCTCAATTTGTTGGCATTGTCTATCACCATTTGATAGCGTTCCACTTTTTTAGATTCCACACTATTCTGAGCATAGCCATAACTGTTTTTCACCAAATAAAACATAGCTTCCTCGGTATATGCTGAATTTGGATATTCTTTTATCATATTTTGCAGACAAACTTGTGCTGCCTGATAACGTTCAGTATTGTAATACATACAACCAATACTGAAATCTTTGTGTGCCAACTTATTACGCAAATCGTCTATCATTTGGTTGCTTTCTTCCACATATTTACTCTGCGGATAGGAAGAAATAAACATTTGCAACCCCTCTATAGCCATTTTTGAATCGGATTGGTCCAAATTGTAGGTCGGAGAATTTAGATAATAGCATTTGGCAGCATAAAAACTGGCATCTTCCACTTTGGGACTTTGCGGATAACGCCTGATATAATCGTTGAAATGAAAGGCAGCCATTAAATAATCGTTGTTTTTGAAATAGCTGTCTGCAAACAAATAGGCAATGGTATCTCCTTCCGGTGCAGAAAGATACAAAGGATATATCTCTTCAAATAGCTGAGCAGCAGTCAAATATGATCCTCTCTGGTAATATTCCATGGCAGCGGCATATTTTGCCTCCTTGGTTTTAAGACGCTTGGCAATTTTCTGTGGTTTTTCGCTTTTTTGAGCATATACTGACGGATTCGCCCCTATACACAAAGCAAAAATCACCATAAGCATTCCAACTATCTTTTTGATATTCATTATTTTAATATATTCCTATTCAAATTTGCAAAAATACAATTTTTTTTTCAATATTTGCCTAACATTTGTCAACGTAGTTTTTTTTTCTTTATTGTTTGCTTTTTAAAATTAAGAATCATTTTGACATAATAAAAAATACTGCGATTCAAAAATAGATAATACTATTGCTACAAATATCTCACCAAACTGACAAAAAAACTGCCTAAATTTTGATATCGTTTTTCAAGAAAACTAAAAATATTTTATAAACATCTGAAAATCCATAAAAAAAAATATTTTTAAATAAAAATTTCATATTTCTATTTTTACTATTTTTGCAAAAAATTAAAATTTAACATACATGAACACAAAACACCACTATCGTTTATCATTAATTGTGCTGCTGTTTATTTTCTCCGGATGGAATCATGGAGTATGGGCACAAAATGACACCATTGTGCAAGCACAACCCGTCATGCACAATGTACAAGTATCCATTGCCGGCGATACTCAACCGTCTGATGAATTTTCCGCTAAACGAAAACATATTATCCCCGAAAGACGTCACCAAATTTCTATAGGTTACGGCATACTTTCCACCATTCAACTCAATACAATTGTACCTTATTTGTTTTGGTGCCATATAGGTGATCCAGACTACCCTCAATTATATACTCAAAGATATACTTATGGTGCTATTCAAATAGGATATTCCTTCAGAATTACCAAAGTAATAGGTGTAGGTATGTATTATGTATGTGAACCACGTATAACAAAGGTTTACAATGAACAATTGGTATGTAAATTAAATTTAACCACCCACACCCTGCTTCCCACTCTCAAAGTCAATTGG
>DBXJ01000032.1 GCA_002309475.1 Bacteroidales bacterium UBA1215 | reverse complement strand
CAGTCACAAGGTGTCTATTTGGCTTACGTTCCTCATGACCAAATTTGGCTTACGAAGGATGATGTGGATTTGTTTTTAGTCAATTACACCAATTTTGATTTGCTTTATGTTATAAACATGTTGAATGAAACCAACACTTATACCCATATTGACCATGGTTGTTTGGAACCGTAATCAAAAATGTTGGTGAAGACGCTCACGCGTGAAGAATTGGAGAAAAATTTGCGTGGTATTGTGCAAATTCTTTGGTATAAGGATGAAAATGAAATGATTTATGCTCCTGCTAATAAAGAATTTAAAATCAGTTCAATCCATTTTGTTCAGCCGGAAGAGTTTAAAACTTGCAATTTTTTAGGCGAAAGGTCTTATTTGTATTTGGTAGGCCGTCCTATGATAGAAGATGTGCTTGAAAAACAAGTAAACAAAGAAAATAAAAAGATAGAATAGCCATGGCCAAACAAAGCAATACAATAACCATTGACGTGCATGGCAATTTAAAAGAAGAAGCCATCAGTAAAATCAAGAAAGATATAACAATGGCTCCCAAGACCATTGAAAAAGTTATTGTCATTCATGGATATAATAACGGAACAGTGTTGAAAGATGCCATCAAAAGAATGCATTCACCAAGAATTTTGGAAATTTGCCCAAGTTTTTCCAATGAAGGAGAAACAATTATTTGGTTGAAACGAAATTAAATTTGTCCAAGTTTGTTTTTTCATTTTTTTCTTTGTACAAAAAGAGTATTGTTTAATATTCATTCTGCTTTCATAGAATTGATTATCAATCATATTAAATAAAATTATTAAACAAAATATGGTTATAAACAATTTCAAAGAGATTTTTGTTTGTTCAAGAAAAAATTGTACTTTTGCAATATAGAGTAAATAGTGTGAAATAATACTAATTGATTGGAATCTAAATTATTATCGGCATTAAACGAGTCGCAGCGTGAGGCGGTGAAGAACATCGAGGGTCCAACTATGGTGATAGCGGGAGCGGGTTCCGGCAAAACGCGTGTGCTTACCTATCGTATTGCATATATGATAGAGCAAGGAATCGATCCGTTTAATATTCTTAGTCTTACGTTTACCAACAAAGCTGCCGAAGAGATGAAAGAACGTGTTATCAACCTTTTGGGCAATACAAAGGGCAGATATGTATGGATGGGTACGTTTCATTCCATTTTTAGCAAAGTTTTGCGTATTGAAGCAGATTATGTTGGTTATACACACAATTATATCATCTACGATACAGATGATTGTAAAAGTTTGATAAAGACTATTTTAAAAGAGTTAAATTGTGACGATAAAATATATAAACCCGGCATTGTTTTAACCAATATATCCAACGCAAAGTCGGCTTTGATCTTGCCGGAGGATTATTGTAACAATTATCAGATTGCCAATGACAATAAAAAGAAAGGTATGCCACTTTTGTCAACCATATATAGCGTATATCAATCAAGATTGAAAAAATATGACGCTATGGATTTTGATGATTTACTGGTGAATATGTATATTTTGTTACGGGATAATCCTGAAATATTATTGAAATATCAAAGAAAATTCCGTTATATTTTGGTTGATGAGTATCAAGATACAAATCATGTTCAATATCAAATAATTAGAAAATTGGCAGCCGCATACGAAAATATATGTGTTGTAGGAGATGATGCTCAAAGTATATATTCTTTTCGTGGTGCCAATATCACAAATATATTGAATTTCAAAGAAAATTATCCGGATTGTGCGGAATTTAAATTAGAGCAGAATTATCGTTCCACAAAGAATATCATCGCTGCCGCCAATAGTGTAATAAAAAATAATAGGCTACAGATTCCCAAGCAGATATGGACAGACAATAAAGAAGGCGGAAAGATAAAAATTGTTACCACCGATAGCGATATTGAAGAATCAAAATATGTAGCAGAACGTATAGTACATTATAAAAATAGTGCTCAATATGATTATAATGATTTTGTGATATTGTATCGTACCAATGCACAGTCTCGTTTATTTGAGGAAGCTATGCTACGTTATGGTGTTCCTTATCGTGTCTATGGGGGAGTGTCCTTTTATAGTCGAAAGGAAATAAAAGATATGATGGCTTATTATCGTTTGGCTGTCAATTTTTATGACGAGGAGGCATTAAGACGTATTATCAATTATCCTACAAGGGGTATTGGTTTAACAACCATGCAAACCATTATGGCTTGTGCCAACGATAACGGGGTTCGTATTTGGGATGTGATTGACAATCCTGCTCAATATGAACTAAATATAAGTAGCAGAGCAATGAATGCTCTACAAATATTTGTCAACAAGATAAAGAGTTATCATCATCAATTACAAACTCTTAATGCATGTGAATTGGGGAAATGGATTGCCAAAGATAGCGGAGTAGAGCAAGAGTTGAAAATTCATACTGAAGAAAAGGAGCGTTATGATAATTTGGGAGAATTGTTTAATGCTATGCAAAATTTTGTAGATAGGCCCGCTGAATCACGGATAGATTTACAAACAGGAGAAGATTTGCAGGATGCTTTTCCTTCTTTGGATTTGTTTCTCAACGAAGCTTCTTTGTATACCGATGCGGACAAAAAAGACGAAGAAGGTGCCAATAAGGTTAAACTAATGACTATACATGCTGCCAAAGGATTGGAATTTCCTTGTGTTTTCATTGTAGGAGTGGAAGAAAATCTTATGCCTTCTTATATGATATCTACTGCTGAAGAATTAGAAGAAGAAAGACGCTTGTTTTATGTGGCTATTACCCGGGCAAAAGATATGTTGACATTGATCAATGCGGAAACAAGACGTGTTTTTGGAAATTTTAATATATGCAAACCGAGTCCTTTCTTGAAGGAATTAGACCAAAAAGTTGTTGAGAATGAAGATGTAAGAGAAAAGTTGTTGTTTCCTCAACAACCATTGCAAAAAAAAGAATTCTTTCCTTCAAGCAATTTCGTACCCGAAAGTACACAAAGTAAATCGGTTAAAAAACCTATTTTTAGTGCTACTATTTTACAAAAACCAACGTTTCCGCAATCTACACCAAAATCTAACAACGGCGAAAAGGATCAGTTGCGTTTAGGAGAAGAATTTTTGTCGGCCCAAACAGCAAAAATCGGCATGAGAGTTTTCCACAATACATTTGGTGTGGGAGAAGTGTTAGCCATTGATGAAGAAAACAATCGAATAGATGTTAATTTTGAAAAATTTGGCAAAAAACGATTGATGTGTAATTTTGCAAAATTGCAAGAAATATTGTAAAATTTGATATAGATGAAAAAACGAAAACAACCGCTAATATTAGTCACCAATGACGATGGTGTGGATGCAAAAGGCATTAAAAGACTGATAGATGCAGTAAAAGATTTCGGTCGTGTGATTGTTGTCGGACCTTCTATGGGTCGTTCCGGTATGAGTCATGCTATTACGTTTGGTCAACCTTTGAGAGTGAGAAAAGTATATGAATGCCCTGATTTGCAAATATATAAAACCAATGGAACTTCTGTTGATTCAGTAAAAATTGCCAATCGGTATATTTTGAAAAATGAAAAAGTAGATTTGTTGGTATCCGGCATCAATCAAGGTTCGAATACATCGGCAAGTACTATCTATTCCGCTACGGTAGCAGCTGCTATGGAGGGATGCTTGTCAGGAATTAATGCAGTGGCATTTTCAGTTGCCAATTATACCTCTGATTGTGATTTTGAGGCTGCTGAGGAGGCTGTTAAACAAATCGTTCCGAAAGTTTTGGAAAATGGTTTGCCAAAACATGTTTGCTTGAATGTAAACATTCCCAATATCTCAAAAGATCGGATAAAGGGTTATAAAATTACCCGACAAGCAGATAATTATTGGAAAGAAGAGTTAAACGAACGATTTGACCCATCCGGAAGGGCTTATTTTTGGATGGATGGAGAAATGGTTCGCGTTGACAAAAAACGCGATACCGATGAATGGGCAGTGCAACATGATTATGTTTCAATTATGCCGGTGAAAACAAATTTAACCGCTTTTGAATCATTTGAAGAACTTAAATCTTGGAAACTTAAAAAATAAAATATGGCAAATATTTTAAAAAAGGATACAATAGTTGTAGGAGTGGTGATAGGTATAATTGTACCAGCTATATTGTATGGAATATTGTACTTGTTGTCAGTAATTTGTGCCCCACAAGGCAAAGAGTTACTTTTGCCAATCGACACCATGTTGTTGGTAGCTATTTTTCCAAATCTATTTATCATCAGACACTATTTGGTAAAATTGCAATTAGATAAAATAGGAAGAGGTATTTTGATATCTACCTTTGTTTTAGCAATGGTCTATTTCGTTTATTATCTAAAACTGAATCCATAATGAATTTTCCTTTATTCCAACCGATACAAGCAGAAATGGAAGCGATGAACAATCGCTATAGGGAAATATTGTCTTGTAAAGATGAAAATATAGGTCGGTATGTGGATTATGTATTGGAAAAATTAGGAAAACAAATCCGTCCTGCCATTGTGTTTTTGTCGGCTGCCATCTGCGGAAAAATTACAGAAAATACTTATCAGACAGCATTGGCATTGGAAATGTTGCATGCTTCATCCCTTATTCACGATGATGTAGTGGATGAAGGAACTATAAGACGCAATGCCCCTTCGGTGAATGCAGCCTTTGGAAACCAAAAGGCAGTTTTGATAGGGGATTATCTACTTTCAAAATGTATTAATATGGTTGTCAATGCAAAAGATGAAAAATTGTTGAAAACCATATCGGATTTAGCACAGGCGATGACCGAAGGCGAATTGTTGCAATTAAGCAATAAAGAAGTTAATCAACTATCAAAAGAAGTCTATTTCAAGATGATAGAAAGAAAAACGGCTTTATTGTTTGCAGCATGCTTTCAATTAGGGGCAAGGTCGGCACAAATATCAGAATCAGAAACGGAAAAATGGCAACAAATCGGTTTGAAATTCGGACTATTTTTTCAAATTTGTGATGATTTATCAGATTTTGATTCAAAAGTAAAAACATTGAAAGACAGTCATAAAGATATTATTGAACATAAAATTACCTTGCCTTTGGTATTGGCATTGCAAAATTGTAATCAAATAGAAAAGAAATCTTTATTGAATTTATATATCAATCATCACGGTACTGAAGAAGAAATTGCTGCTATTGTCGAAAAAGTGAAAGAAAAAGGAGGAACCGATGCCACTTTGCAGTGCATAAAAGAAAAAAAGACGGAGATAGATAAATTTTTGAATTCATTTTCAACTACACAATATCAAAAATGTTTTTTGCAACTAACTAATTATATGTTAAAAACAGTAGAATAGATGTTTCAATTTATACTCAAACGGATAGGATACGGACTGCTGGTTATGTGGGGTGTAATAACAGTAATATTTCTGTTATTTGCCATTTTACCGGGAGATAGTGTAGTGATGACTATGGGGCAACGTTCCGATATAGAAAGTGAAGAGGCTGTGAAAAAAGAAATGGGATTGGATTTGCCATTATCCATGCGGTATATAAACTATTTCAACGATATGCTACCCATTTCTTGCCATAGTGCCAATCCTGAGAGTGTTTTCTATTTGGATAAAACAAAATATGGTGCTGTTACGCTGCTGAAAATCAAAAATTTCCGTTTGGTTGCAAAGAAACCTTATTTAGGACGGTCTTACCAAAGTAAGCGTCCTGTATTGGAAATGCTCAACGAGGCTTTTCCCAAGACTGCATTGTTGGCAATTATCTCTATATTTTTTGCTATTATAGTGGGGGTGGTGTTGGGAACTTTGTGTGCCATTACAAAAGATAGCTGGTTTGACAAAATTACTTTGGTGGGTTCGGTGATGGGAATGGCATTGCCGTCTTTTTTTGCCGCTATTTTGTTTGCTTGGATATTTGCTTTTTTATTAGCGGACTATACTGGTTTGAATATGTTTGGCAGTCTTTATACTATCAGTGATTTCGGTGACGGCGAATATTTGGAGTTGAAAAATTTAATTCTACCGGCTATCACATTGGGAATCAGACCATTGGCAACTGTCACCGAACTGATGCGAAATTCTGTTTTGGAAGTGCTTTCTCAAGATTATGTTCGAACTGCTAAAGCCAAAGGATTGAGTTTTTATAAAGTGATAAAATCTCATGTGATAAAAAATGCCTTAAATCCGGTGGTGACAGCTATTTCCGGATGGTTGGCGGGAATGATGGCAGGTGCCGTCTTTGTAGAATATGTATTCGACTACAAAGGAGTCGGAGTGATGATAGTTAATGGTTTGGAAAAATATGATTTTCCGGTAGTGATGGGAAGTTTGTTGTATGTATCAATCATTTTAGTGATTATCAATATTTTAGTAGATATCATTTATGGATTTTTGGATCCAAAAGCCAAGATGGCATAGAATTGAATAAAAAATGTTATTTTTGCATTTTAATATTATTAGAAAATGAGAAGACAGATTAAATTTGTTGCCATATTACTTTTAGTCATAGTAGTATGTTCTTGCGGAAAAAATAAAAGAGCCGATGCTTATGGTTCTTTCGAGGCAGAAGAAATCATTTTGTCGTCACAAATAGATGGTCAATTGCTCGATTTTGTGGTAAAACAAGGCGAAAGAGTAGAAGAAGGTGAATACATTGCTTCCATTGATAGCACTCAATTGGTATTTCAACGCATTCAAGTGAATGTTCAATTAGAAGCTTTGAAGGCTCAATATACTATCATGCCTAAAAAATTTATTCAATTAGAAGATAGTTTGATGGAAGTGGAGAATGAAATTTGGTCCATTACCAACAAAGCTAATGGCAATCAAGAAGTTCGCGAGTTAATGGATAGTTTGATATCACAAAAAGAAGATATAGAAAAAGCAATTAGCGATTGGAAAGACGATCAATCTGCCCAAGTGAAAGTGATGTCAGCTCAATTTGAACAATTGTATATTCAACTACGACAATTGAACAACGCTATTATTAAATGTCGCTTGAAAAGTCCCAAAACCGGTGTTTTGTTGGCACAATATGTCAACCAATACGAATTGGTAGGCAAAGGTTATCCGGTGGCAAAAATTGCAGACATTGACAATATGACATTGAAAGCTTATGTAAGTGAAAAACAATTGTCTTCTATCCAATTGGGACAAAAATGTACTGTAAGAGTAGATAAAGAAAAGAAAAAAGGCAAGGATAAAAAGAAATTGAAAACTTATGAAGGCGTCATTTATTGGATATCCGACCAATCAGAATTTACTCCTAAAATGATACAAACCAAAGATGAAAGAGTAAATTTGGTATATGCTGTTAAAGTTAGAGTAAAGAATGATAGCAGTATCAAGATAGGAATGCCTGGAGAGGTAAAATTCTAATGCTATGAAAGCCATAGAAGTCGCCGAAATCAGCAAGTCGTTTGGGAAAATAAAAGCCCTTGACAAAGTATCTTTAACTGTTGAAGAAGGCGAGTTGTTTGGTTTGATAGGTCCGGATGCTGCCGGAAAATCCACTTTGTTTAATATTTTGGTTACTTTATTGAATCCAGATCAAGGAGATGCTACCATTTTAGGGCTGAATTTGATGAAGGACTATAAAAAGTTGCGGCAGATGATCGGCTATTTGCCGGGACAATTTTCTTTGTACGGAGACTTAAGTTGCTGGGAGAATCTGGAGTTTTTTGCCACCATGTATGGTGAAAGCATAGAAGAAAACTACGATTTAATCAAGCCGATATGGGAACAGTTGCAACCTTTTAAGAATAGAAAAGCCAGTGCTTTGTCAGGTGGAATGAAGCAAAAATTAGCATTGTGTTGTGCACTGATACACAAACCAAAAGTGTTATTTTTGGACGAGCCGACAACAGGGGTGGATCCTGTAAGCAGAAAAGAATTGTGGGAAATTCTACAAAAAATGAAATCAGTCGGCATCACTGTTTTTGTGTCCACTTCTTATATGGACGAAGCAACTATTTGTAATAGAATTGCTTTGATACAAAAAGGAGAAATTTTAGGTAGTGCCAAGCCTCAACAAATTATTGATGCTTATCAAGGTTATTTATTGGCAATTCGTACCGATAACATTTATCAGCTTTTGCAATTTTTGAAGGATTATCCTGCTCGCAATATTTATGCTTCGGGGCAGTATGTAAATGTGGTTTTTAACGATAAAGGCGAAGCTGATAAGATGATAGAAGTTATAGAAAAAAATAATATACAGATAAGAAGCAAAGAATTTATACAACCAACAATAGAAGATTGTTTTATACAATTAATGAGAAAAAAAGATGAATAATTACGAAGATTTATTAAGACAATATGTGGACTTTCCACAAAAAGGAGTTGTTTTCCAAGATATTAATCCGCTTTTGAGCAATTGGAAGGCCTTGCAAAGCTGTGCAGACGATTTGGAAGAGGCATGTAGGGAGATGATGCCGATGAGTACAAAAATATTGGCAGCAGAAGCTAGAGGATTTATTTTAGGAGCTATTTTAGCCGATAGACTCAATTGTGGATTTGTGCCTATAAGAAAAAAGAATAAGTTGCCGCCATACAATTCTATTGTAGAAATAGATTATAATTTAGAATATGGCTCAAATACCATCGCAATGGATGCAAGTTTGCTGGAATACAACGACAAAATTATCATATTTGATGATGTTTTGGCAACAGGTGGAACGGCTAAAGGTATTGCCGATTTATTGAAAAAAGAAATAACAGCAGGAAGATTGGCAGATTTTAGCAAAAACAATATTTGTTTTGCATTCATGTTGGAAATAGAGGCTTTGAAAGGTAAAAAATTTCTAAGTGAATCCTTAGGAATCAATAAAGACAATATCTTTAGTTTGATAAGGATATAACTTGAACATTTTTGTGTTGAAAATATAGTTTTTCAATGAGTGAATTTTTACATTTCTTTGATTACTTTTGCAATTTGGAAGAATAGTACGACTATGAAAAAAGTGATAGTAGTCTTATCGGCAATGTTCCTATTAGTAGCGGTCAGCTATGCCCAGCCACGAGCTATCGGTGGTCGGTTTGGAATGAATTTGGAAGTCAGCTATCAGCATAGTTTTGGCGAGAGAAATTTTTTGCAAGTAGATGCCGGCATGTTGTATTGGTATAGAGGAGTCAAGGCGGAAGGAACCTATAATTGGATTTTTGCAACTCCTGATTGGACAACAAAAGGTTCTTGGGAATGGTATGCAGGTCTTGGTGCAGGCGTAGGTTTCGATTGGCATACTTATACTTGTGATAAAAAGCCAAACGTACCGCTTCATACCCACGCCGGATATTTACATGTAGGTCTTGTCGGCATGGTAGGTTTGTCCTATACGTTTTGGTTTCCTTTGCAATTGAGTATAGATTATCGACCTTTAATAGGAGTTAGATTAGGTACTTATCATAGATATAATCTTGATGCAGATTATTTTACGGCATTTTATGTGCCGGGCATGTATGATTTTGCCTTTAGTGTAAGATATAAATTTTAAAACATAAATTAACGTTAATTAAAATAATTGTAAAATGAAAAAGTTATTATTGGCAATTACACTTATTGTAGGTGTATCAGTAGCAGCAATTGCTCAACCAAGAGCAATCGGCGGTCGTTTAGGCTGGAATCTTGAATTCAGTTACCAACATGGAATCGGTAATGGTTTCTTAGAAGTAGATGCAGGTGCTTTTTATTTGCCAAGTCTTGGTATCCATGCTGCAGTAGTTTATGACTGGATATTTGCTTCTCCAAGTTGGACTCCTAAAGGTACTTGGGATTGGTATGCAGGCGTAGGTGGTGCTGGCGGTTTTGCTTTCCATGAAAGACATGATGCTGAATACGACCACTCTTGGTGGTATATTGGAGTAGCAGGTCAAATAGGTTTATCCTATACTTTTTGGTTCCCGTTGCAACTCAGTTTAGATTTCCGTCCTACTATCGGTCCGGCATTCCATCATCATCCGGATGGAACTCACATAGATTTCCACCTTCATGGATTGTTTGATTTAGCATTGGGAGTACGTTATGCTTTCGGTGCCGGAAAATAACATCTAATAGTACATAAAAAAAAGGGTAAGCAAAGGCTTACCCTTTTTTTTATATGTTGTGCCAATAGATATTTATCGTTTATCAATAAATTTAACGGCTTTTCGTTTATCTTGCGGATGGACAATTTTTCTTACTTCGTCAATATCTTCAAAAACAACATCAGGAGCAACTCTTAGTCTGGCTCTAAATCTGTCTTTCATATCTTTTATTAAACCTTCTTGTACATTGTTGCAGCCTACTACCACTTTTACTTTGTCCATGCCCACTTCGTTGTTGGAAACTTCTACATAATAGTTTTCCACATATTCAATGTTGTCGAGTACGTCAAAAATAGCATTTGGATAAAGCGTGGTACCCTTGTATTTTATCATTTGATTTTTTCTGCCAATTAGCGGACTGATTCTAAAAGAATTTCTTCCACATTTGCAAGGCTTGGTGTGGATACTTGCAATGTCTCCTGTTCTAAAACGTAGCAATGGCATAGCTTCTACTCCTAAGGTGGTAATAACTACTTCTCCATATTGTCCCTCCGGTACAGGTTGGTCGTCATCGCCAATAATTTCCACTATAATCAGTTCCGGGTGGTGATGTCCTCCACAGCCATATTCACATTCGGAAAATGTGGTTGCCATTTCTGTAGAAGAATAAGTGGCAAATAAATCCACATCCCACTTTTCTTTGATGCGTTTGCCAAGTAAATTTAACTCAAAGTTTTGGTCACGAAGACCTTCTCCAATGCCAATGATACGCCGGATACTGGAATTTTTGTAGTCAAGATGGTGTTCTTCGGCATATTGGATGAGTCGCAAAATGAAAGAAGGCACACACATAATAGAATCCGGCTTTATTCTTTCAATGGTATCCCATTGTAATTCAGGAATTCCATTGCCGACACGAATAATGCTTGCTCCTAATTCGCGAATGCCTAAAAAATATGCCAAACCTGCCATAAAGCGTTTGTCAATGGTAGTCATCAATTGCAAAATATTGCCCGGACGCAGACCGGCACACATGAACGAAATTTTTTCGTTGTAAGCCAATCTTTGTAAGTCTTTTTCACTACATGCAAAAGTAACAGGGTCTCCTAGTGTACCGGAAGTAGTGATGTAGTCAATAATTTTTTCCTTTGGCACACACAAAAAATCTTCATTATAGAGTTGCAAGTCTTTCTTGTCGGTAAAAGGGATGTGTTGCAAATCTTCAATTGTCTTAATTTTCTCAATATGGATATTGTATTTTTTAAAAAGTCGTTGGTAGAAAGGAGAATGGTCTTTCAAATAAATCAAAGCTTTTTTAAGCTTTTGTTCTTGTAATTTTTTAATTTCTTCAACAGGTTGAAATTCAATATTTTCAAACATATTATTTAATTTAAAAAAGTATCTTCTTCTATGACTAAGTCAAAATTGTTTTCTTCCGGCAAATGACATAAATAAGTTAAATTATTCGGTTTAGAGTTGCAATTGTTGGCAATAGCAATACTGTCTTCATTATTGTCAAAGGCAGTTACTTGTAAGTCTTTTTTTACAAGGGCAATCAAAAGCGAAAGTTCTCCTTGTCCGCAATGTTTTAATAGCAAAGTTCCATGATCGGGCAAGGCATTAATTTTTTTGTTGATAGCATCAATGTTGCGAAGTTTTTTTCTACATGTTCTTTCTACATCTCCGCCTTTATATATGTAGTTTTGTATTACAAAATATTTCATATATTTTGCATCTTCTAATTCTGTAACCATTTTTTTATATTCATCTTGGTAGAATTTTCTAAAGAGATGCGTTTTTTTTATAGGTGAGAGTCCATTGTTTCTATAAATCGGATTGTCAGGATGAATTCTATTGAGAATTTTAATATTGACAGAGCCCTTGCAGAATAGCATTTCGGTTTTCGGCAATATATGTCCGGAACCATGCAAGACAATCGGAAGAATGTCAACATTCAGTTTGTCGGCTAAATAAAATGCTCCTTGATGGAATCTTTGTATCTCACAAGTAATGGAGCGAGTGCCTTCCGGAAATACCAAAATGGAATAATTTCTATGGATTAAATCTTGTATTTTTTCCATATGCAGATTCACTGCAGAGGCGGGTATTAAATAGTCACTTTTGCGGAATAGAAGGTGATTTAAAAAAGAATGTTGTACATAGTCTTTTGTCAGTACAGCCATTCGCGGATGCAACATTAATAAATAGGTCAAATCTAAGAAAGATTGATGGTTACTAATGATAATAGCAGGTTTGTCAAATTGTTCATTTTGAGGATTTTCTATTTTAAATGGAGAACCATACACTAGTAGAGAGCATAATTTGCAGATGGTAGCGGCTAAAGAATGAAATTTTTGAATGTTTTTTTCAGTTCGTCTGCCGATTGCCAACAATAAAAAGTTGCCGATTGAAAGAATAATGCAGAAAAAGATAAAAGTAATCCATTCAAAAGCAGTCAGTAGCAATTTCCATAAGGTGATGGGTGTCATGCGAACTTTTCCTTTTTTCCGTGTTAGCCATTGAAAGATGAAAGGAGGAAATATGTAGGCCATGGCAACAACAGTGAACATGCCGATAATGGTAACTTCTGCCAAAGATTTCATGGCCGGATGTTTGGCGAATATCAACATGCCAATGCCGATAAACATGAGCAAGGAAGACAAAATAATGGAATTTTTGAATTGAGGAAGCATTTTTTTGCCATTTTTATACTCATATAAAGCACCTTCAGTTACAAAAATGGAATAGTCGTCTCCTTGACCAAAAATAAAAGTTGCTAAAATGATATTTACTATATTGAATTTCAATCCTGTTAATCCCATAATTCCTAAAATCCATATCCATGCAATGGCTAGCGGGGTAAAGGCAATCAGGCTCACTTCCAAACGTCCGAAGGA
The DNA here is from genome assembly GCA_002309475.1 of Bacteroidales bacterium UBA1215. GTDB lineage: Bacteria > Bacteroidota > Bacteroidia > Bacteroidales > WCHB1-69 > UBA1205. The sequence continues at coordinate 7,034 of DBXJ01000032.1, read as the reverse complement.
GAGGATTAGAAATATAAAAACAATGAATCCACAAATATAAAGTACATAATTGAAGTCGTTGGATAAAGCGGATGCCATCCGCGACGCGATTGAAACATCGTCAAAAGCAAAGATGTGGTCATTGATTGAATTGAGTCTGTCTTCCGCGGTGGAAAGATATTCATTTCTTACTTGTAAAATGTTGTAAACAAGAATATTGTTGCTATCTTTTACAATATAATTGCTTGCTAAATGATTGTAAATGGGAGCAAAGTAATCAAAATCTTGTACGTCAAAGTCTTTAGATAGCATATTTTCAAAATCTGCAAAAGCAGTAGCGTTAAAGCCGTTTTTGTGTGCAGATTGTTTAAGAATTGAAAGAAAATCAGTTCGGTGTTCTTTCCAAAAATTATTCCATTTTTCCAATTTTTCTGCTTGTAACTCTTTCGAAGGTAAAAAATTGCCAATTCCACTTGTTTTTTTCAAAGCTCCTTGTCGGTACAATTGATTAATGGTCAATTGGGCTTTTTCGTAATTATTGAGTGCTTCGTTGATAGTAGTTCCTTCAGAGATACAAAACATATTGTGGCAAGAGGTGTCGTTCTCAGCTGCCAATTTTTTGAAAATTTGCTCTTGTTCTTTTGTCATATAATTGATAGCGTGCATGTTTGTGTCAAAAGAAGTTCGAGAACTGAATAGATAAAAGACAACTGTTAGTAAAAGGATAATACAAATAAGTATCGGTTTTGTTTCAGGAGAAAATTCTGCTATTCTTTTAAACGTCAATTCTTCACTTACATGGTGATGTTTGTTAAGAAAGTGTGGCAAAAAGATAAGGACAAATAAAATGGTACCTACTAATAGTAGTGCAGCAAATAGTCCTAAGTCTTTCATTGCCTCAGAAGAGATGAATAGCAAACTTAAAAAAGCACCTACTGTGGTGATATTTCCTATAAGTAAAGGATTTACAATATTTTTAATAATTTCTTTTTTGTCATTGGTTCGTTTGAAATAGGACAAAAAATGGATGGGATAGTTGACGGCAATGCCAACAATTATACTTGCCATACCAACGGCAATAATGGAGATGGTATTTTTAAACAAAGCAATAGATCCCAAAGCAAAAATACCTCCAAACAAGATAGATAGAACTATCAAAAAAATACTTTTCCCGTTGCGGTAGAAGTAGATGAGCAGTGCTATAATAAAAATAAGAGATAGCAAGATGGCAAAAAGACTGTCTTTTCTGATTTGTTGTGCATTGGTAATCGAGACCATGGATGCACCAAAAGCGGAGGCTTTTATTTGGTTGTTAAATGCTGTTTCTGTTTCAGAAATAGATTCTTCTATTAGTTGAATGAGTTGGCGGTTGCCGGCACTTTCGCTTATCGGATATTTTGATGTAATCACAACAATTTCTTCAGTGCCGTCTTTGTTGAAAAGGTAATCGTCTTCGGTGGAGTATTGCTCACTAACCTGAAATTGCCCGAGATTTTGTAGTATTTGCTTGGAAAAGAACATAGGATCGGACAAAATCATTTGTCGTGTAAAGCCTATCGGTGAAGAAAGTAGTTGTTTGTCATTGAGAAGTTGCCGGTTAATATAATTTTCTGTCAGCATGCTATCCATAGAAGCATAGTCCGCGTCAGATAGAAAGTAGGGCATGTTGGAAATGACAAAATGCGTTACTTCGTTGATTTTTTCTTGGTCAACTTGATAAAAAATATCTTTGATATGATGGTTGCTATCCTTTTGGCGAAGATTCGTCACAAAGGCTTCTGTAAAATCATTAAGTTTGTAAAAATCAATATCTTCTATATTGCAATTGTTAATATCTTTGATGTTGACGACAATTCTGTTTTCAGCCCCTATATGTTGATAGGCATAGTTGATTCGTTTATTGTTGCCCTTACCGGGTAAAAATGAACCGATGTCTTCTACAAAATGGAGTTGCATTGCACTAAATATCAGTCCTATAGTAGTCGCTGATAAAATAGTGAACAACAACCATTTATGTTGGTTGAAGTAGGTGTAGATTTTAACGAAAATTTTGTTCATTTTTTATTTCGTCCTAACTTCAATATTCATTTTCGAGAAAGTATCTTCTCCTTGAAAAATGTCAACTTTTAAATTAAAAATATTGTCTTCCAATGCGTTCCAATTGATTTTATAAGTAATATTCGGGTGGTCGACGGGACTGACAACATTTAAAAATTTTATGTTTTTGCATTTTATAATTTCACAGTTTTTTCCAATGACAGTTGCAAATAGTTCAGAGGACATTTCCACCAAGCAGACACCCGGAGTGATAGGCAAACCCGGAAAATGACCTTTAAAAATTTCACAATTAGCCTTCAAAGCAATATAAAATATAGCAGAATCTTCTTCAATTTCTTTATTTTCAATATAATATAAATCGTTTTCTAACATGATAGTAGAATGAGAGAATGATCTTGATTTTTAAAATGATTGTGGACTAATATATTTTTCGGATGGTTGATAGTTTGTTCATTTTTATAAAAAAGATGTTGTGGAATTTTTTGGTATTGAAGACATTTGGCTCCTACATACACACCAAACGAAGAAGCTGACAAGGATTCACCAAATAGGTGTTTGTACCAAAGAATTGGCAAAGAGGAGAAGAATGTATTTGCATAATGATTGCAGAAATGATCGTTCTCACAATCACCATTATATGATAGGATAACAGCGGAAATATCCTCTAATTGCAAGTTAGCTTCAGTGAGAATGGCATTTAAGTTTTTGTAAAAATCTTTATCGTCGGGTTGGTGAAACAATTTCATTGACTGAATTTTACAAATAGTTTTATCATTGTTTTGATTGGAAATCACCATACTGACTGCACAATTTCCGAAAATGCTGCCACGACTCTTGCCTTGTTTAAGTATTGCCACATCAATGGGTTCGTCCTTACATGTTCCCAATTGCTGAAACCATTTAAAAAAGGTCGGTGGCATTTCTTCGTGGGCTCCTACTAATGAATTGTTAATTTTATGTAGTTGAATTTGTAGAAAAGTGTCAAAAAGTGCACTTTCAAAAGACAATCCTTGTTGGGAGTAGGTGGAATTATAGCAGTGGTTTTTCATATAAATAGCTATTTGTGAAGCAATTGTGTTGTAGGTAGATTGAATAAAGGGAGTGGGTTGCAAATTTTGTTCACCCTGTTCTATCATGGCAAGCAAGAATTTTTCTGTATTTTCCAAACAACCAAATCCGGAACCTACAACAATGCTGTCAACGTTCTTAAGTCCTGCTTCTTTTGTTGCCTCCGAAGAAGTGGCTATAGCACGTTTTATCAATTTCCCCATTCTGCGTGCTTCTATGGGTGAAAAATATGGTTTAAAGTCGGGGTCTTTTGCTTCATTGTAATTGGCATTAACAAAAACAGCTTGCTCCAGCCATTGTTCGCACAAAGGTTTTTGAAATGATATTTGTTTGATTGACTGAATATAAACGCTCATAATTGTTAATATTTTGAAAAAATACATGAAGAATCGTTCCCGCCAAAACCAAAGGAATTATTCATTACATGTTGCAATGGTTGATTGTAAATATTGTGTATTACGGGTGAAAAACCGATATTTGATTCCGTTTTAAAGTGGAGATTGGCAGGGACAAATTTGTTGCGGAGGCATAAAATGCTGATAACAGATTCAATGCTGCCTGCTGCACTCGTGCAATGTCCGGTGAAGGGTTTGGTAGAAGATATTAAAGGCATTTTATTGCCAAAAATTCTTTTCAGAGCCATCCCTTCACTCTCATCGTTGTTGCTTGTTCCGGTACCATGAGCATTCACATAATCAATATCTTCCGATTTTAAATTGCTTTCTTTTAAAGCTTCTTGCATAGCTAAAAATGGGCCTTCACCATCGGGCGAAGATGCCGTTTGATGAAATGCATCACAAGCATTGCCATAGCCGGATAGTTTGCATAATATATTGACATTTCGCTCTTTAGCGGATTTTTCTGACTCTAACAATAAATAGGCGGCTCCTTCTCCCAGATTAAGACCTTTTCTATTGGCATCAAATGGGCGGCAAAGATTTTTGTCTAAAATCATTAATGTATTGAAGCCATTGAGATGAAATTTTGACAAACATTCACTGCCACCGACAATGGCAATGTCAACATAGTCCATTTTTATCATATTGGCTCCCAATATAATGGCATTGGCAGCCGAAGAGCAAGCCGTGGAAATGGTAGTGATATAATCAAATTTGCCCCCATATTGTTCGGCAATTGCAGAAGTGTTGGCTCCGCAATTTTGCAAATTTAAGTATTTGCATAATTGTTTGTCGGACAAGAAGTTGTTGCAATTTTCCTCCACCTTGTCCATACCGCCGACAGTGGTGGCGGAAATAAAGGCTATTCGTTTTGATGTGTTTGTTGGAATTTTGCCTTCTTCCAAAGCTTCTTGCAAGGCAATACAACCCAAGAGAATAGTGCGGGTTGTCAGTTTATCAGACGGATAGCCGATAAGTTGTTTTAATTCTTCATTGTTATAAGGTACTTCTCCAATAGGAAGCTGAAGTGATGTTTTTAGAAACAAGTGGTTGCCGATGGCGGATTTTTCTGCTTCAAGGGCACGAAAAGTAGCTGTTTTTCCATTACCCAAAGCTGAAACAATCCCCATTCCTGTTACTAAAATCTCACTCATTTACAATGCATTATTAAGTGTAAAAACTTTCATTTCGGCTTGTGCAATTATTGTTTCTTCACATTTGACTATCGCACTGACAACAATGGCATTTTCTATTTCCGTTTGCAGATAAATTTCTGTAGTGAGCACATCGCCTGATGAAGGGGTTTGGATCATTTCAAAATTTTTAACCCCTCCAATTACGCCTAATTTAACCGGCTGATTTTGATTCAAATAACCAATTCTTGCGGCAGCTGACTGTGCAATGTTTTCTATCAGTCCACATGCGAGAAATTTTCCTTGGACAACAAAAATGTTGTTAGAAGTGATTTCAAATCGGGTGATTGTTTTTTGCTTGTCACAATATAATATTTCATCTACCATTGAGATAGGTGGTCGTTGTGGAATGAAAGCAAAAATTGACTTTTCAGTCATCTTATTGTATATTTTTGATTACTAAAGCACTATTAGTTCCTCCAAATCCAAAAGAATTGGAAAGATAGATATCAATTTTTTGTTCCTTTGTTTTATTGATGATATTTAAGTTTTGTGAATATTCATCAGGATTTTCAAAATTGATATTCGGAGCAATAAAAGAGTTTTTCATCATTAAAGTAGAGTAAACTATTTCACTTGCACCTGCCATCCAACATTCATGGCCTGTCATAGATTTTGTAGAACTGACAGGAGTTTTGTAGGCACCGAACAGTTTGTCAATGGCTAAAGCTTCGCACATGTCTCCTTGTTTGGTAGAAGTGGCGTGAGCATTGATATAGTCTATATCTTTTGCAGACAGATGTGCATCTTCCAACGATCTGCTCATGGCAATAAAAGAACCCAAGTCACTTGGTTGTGAAATATTGTCTCCATTAGAAGAGAAACCATAGCCTACAACTTCTGCAATGATTTTTGCTCCTCTTTTTACAGCATGTTCGTATTCTTCCAAAACCACTGTTGCGGCACCTCCGCTGGGAACTAATCCGTCTCTATCTTTGTCAAAAGGACGGGAGGCTTTTGTCGGTTCATCAACGTGGGTGGAAAATGTGCTGATAGCATCAAAACTTGCCATAGATAAGTGATTGATTTCTTGTGCTCCTCCACAGATAACCATATCTTGCAAACCTTGACGGATAAACATGAGTCCTAAACCAATGGCATGAGAGCCGCTCGCACAAGCCGCACTGATGGTCATATTTACACCACGAAGTTTGAAAATAGTGGATAAATTCATGGTGACAGTGGAATTCATAGATTGAAAGATAGCTCCGCTACCCATCATGGCAGTTTCTTTTGCGGCAACTGCTTTATCATTGGCTTCTATAACTGCTTTTGCAGAGGAATCGTTGCCATAAAATATGCCGACTTCGTTTTTGGATAAATAGTCTAAGTCAATATTTGCATTTCTAAGTGCCTCATCTGTAGCCATATAGGCAAATTCTCCTTCTTCCGGCAAGCAGATTCTTAAACGTCTGTCTAATATACCTTTCAGTTGCGGGCGTTCTACTATACCTGTCAAAGGGGAGCGGAAACCAAAATCAATACGGCATTGTTCTATGCCAATACCTGATTTTCCTTCGTACAAAGATTTTTGTACTTCTTCTAAATTTTTTCCTAAACAGGAATAAATTCCTAATCCTGTAATTACAACTCTTCTCATATTTTTAATTTATGTATATAGTCCTCCATTGATAGAAATAACTTCTCCGGTGATGTAAGATGCTTGGTCGGATGCCAAAAATGCCACCACGCTGGCTACTTCTTCCGGTTTGCCGAATCTTTTCATCGGAATAGCTTTTTTCAAATTATCTTCGTCCAAATCTTTTGTCATGTCGGTGGCGATAAATCCCGGTGCCACGGCATTGACGGTGATATTTCTTGCACCTACTTCTTGTGCCAATGCTTTGGTGGCACCGATAATGCCGGCCTTGGCAGCAGAATAGTTTACTTGTCCGGGCATCCCTTTCAATCCTGATAATGAGGCGATATTTATCACTCTGCCATGACGATGTGTAATCATATCTTTCAGCAAGCGTCTGGTGGTATAGAAAAAGCCGTGTAAATTGGTATTGATTACATTATTCCATTGATCGTCTTGCATTAATATCATCATTTCGTCCATACGGATGCCGGCATTGTTAACCAAAATGTCAATATAATCGTCAGGATGAGCAGCTGTCCATGCTTCAAGCGCTTTTTCTATGGCTTCGGCACAAGATACGTCAAAAGGAAGCAGTTCGCCCTTTCCTCCTTCTGACTCAATCATATTTAATGTTTCTTTAGCAGCCTCGATATTGGAATTGTAATTAATTATCACAGGAATATCCATTTTTGCCAAAGCGATGCAGACACTTCTGCCAATTCCTCTTGAGCCGCCTGTAACGAGTGCATATTTCAT
>DBXJ01000092.1 GCA_002309475.1 Bacteroidales bacterium UBA1215 | reverse complement strand
GAAAAATAAACCGCAATATTATGGGCATCTATTTGAATCCGAGTAATGTAGGCTTTAAGCAAATTTTGGCTGCCGATATTTATGTTGATAAAACTATGATGATTAGCGAATTAAACAAGTTTATCGACAAATGCAACCAATATATATGCGTGTCGCGTCCGCGGAGGTTTGGCAAAACTTTCGCCACTAATATGCTTTGCGCTTATTATTCAAAGGGTTGCGATTCAAGAGAGATGTTCCAAAACTTGAAAATTTCCAAGGCAGATAATTACGAGAAATATCTTAACAAACTGAATTTTATTGCAATAGATGTTGCTAGCGAGTATCAGAATGCCAAAGATAAGGACAATATGCTTAACAAATTATCTGATTTTGTTATTTCGGAGTTTAAAACGGAGTTCCCTTCTGTTGATTTATCAAGTGCAGAAACCATTGCGGATTGTATGTTGCGAGTTTACGCCGCCACAGGTGAAACTTTTGTGATTATTCTCGACGAGTACGATTCGTTGGTGCGGATGAATGTTTCGCCAAAACTTTTTGCCGATTATTTGGAATTCCTCAATGGATTGTTTAAAAGCAATACCCTCAAACCTGCCATTTCGCTTGCCTACATTACAGGAATCCTGCCCGTGGTGCGCGACAAGGTGCAGAGCAAACTCAATAATTTTGATGAATACACAATTATTGATGCAAAAGAATTGTCAGAGTTTGTGGGCTTTACAGATGAAGAAGTTGCCATTCTCTGCGATAAATATCAAATCAATCACACCGAATGTAAAAATTGGTATCAAGGATATAGTCAGAATGGTTTTGACATTTACAATCCTGAATCGGTGATAAAAAGTATAAACAATCGCCGTTTTGAAGGACATTGGAGCAAAACATCATCATATCAGGTAATTATCGACCGTCTTAATGCCAATTTTGAAGGTATGAAAGATGATGTTGTGAAAATGCTTTCGGGTGAAAGTGTAAAAGTTGATATTGGTATGTATCTCAACACTTTGACTGATTTTATGGTAAAAGATGATGTTTTTACCTACCTTATTCATCTTGGATATTTGGCTTACGATTATAATACAAAAACTTGCCGAATACCTAATAAGGAAGTTCGTCAAGAGTGGTTCCGCGCCCTTTCGGTTATGAAAGAATACAAGGTTACCGACCAAATAATCAAGGCTTCGGAAGAGTTACTTCAACAAACGCTTCAACTCAACGGCAACGAAGTTGCCAAAGCCCTCAACCGCAGCCATATTCACGTGTCATCGCACCGCAATTACGACAACGAGCAGGCTCTTGCCTCGGCGGTTTACTTGGCATTTATCGACGCTTTGAATTATTACACCGTTTTTAAAGAAACCTCAGCCGGAAATGGCATTGCCGACCTGATTTATACTCCTCTGCACGCCGACAGTAAATATCCGCCAATGATTATAGAATTAAAGTCAAACAAAACCACCGGCCGCGCCATCGCTCAAATCAAAAGCAAAGAATATTTTCACGCCTTCGACCATTACAACGGCAAAATTCTCTTCATCGGCATCAATTACGACGAAAAGAAAAAACATCAATGTGTAATTGAGGAGGTGCTAATCTAAACCTTCGATTACATATCTGAAATTATTTCCATATTTGTTCAAATAATCAAGTCGCCGTTTTTTTTCATATTCGCTGTTTTCGGCTTTGTCTACCAAGGATGCAGAGACATATGCATAACTCTTCCCATCAATTTTATAATAAAAAATCGGTATTCCGCTTATAGGGTGACCAAGAGTATCGGTAATCATTACACGTAGTTGTGGGTAGCCTGCCACTTTAAGCTCTTTAAATTCAGTAGATAAAACCGACTTCTTTTCGTTATATTTGATAATAATATTGTCAGTGCCTATTTTTTTCATATAAAAATTGTTTGTGGTGGCAAGCGGTTTAATGGTGGCTATATATTTTTCGCTTGATTGTTGTCTATATACTATTGCTGAATTCTTTTTGTTGTTGTGTTGATATATGAAAACAATACCACAAATTAATAGTGCTATAATGCCTGTGACAAACAGATGATAAAGATCCAAGATTTTTTGCTTGTGACGCTCTACTTCTTTTAGTTCGTTGTGGTATTTTTTTAGATAGATTTTAACATCAGGATATTTTGAATATCGGTCGGCTTTTAGTTTTCTGATTTTGACTCTTAAATTACTCTGTATTTCTGAGTAGTGTCGTCTTTCATCTACAATTTTTCTAATCTCTGAGCCTTTGTAGCGTGAATATAATAGTGGAATAGATAAAATGAAAATGCAGAATAATGCATAATTATATATATATATTGGTATAACATTAAAGATAACCACAGCCGCTGCACCCAATGCATAAAAAGGAATATCTAAATTGAGAATTTGCCCGAAGTTTTTTGGAAACGTATTTTTGTATTCGCGCAAAAGTTCTTCTAATTTAGAAGCAATATTCCTAAACTCTGTTTTATCGTTGTTCATTGTTTAAATGTTAGAGTGTAAAACATTGCGTTGTCGGCTATATTTTTTAGGTCATTTAACGAAGATGTTACATCTTTCGACCAAAAATTTACATAATCAGTTCCTTTCCCAAATTCTGCCATTTTTATGTAGTTAAATTGGTTGTGAAAACTTTCACTAAATTGTCCTGTTATTGGCTTGTGGTCTTTGTCGAGCAATTGTAAACTAATTTTATGGTTGGAAATGAAAAAATCAGTATCGCTTTTGCCTGTGGACGATATTTTTACATTGTTAAGTTTCCATTTATAAACGGGTAATTTGTTTATATAATACACAATAATGATAGTAAACTCTGCATAATGATCGGTTTTTAAATATTTTGCAACTCCTTTATCTTGGGGATATGGCATCAAACATTTTACAAAATTGTTGATTTCCGCTTGTTGAGTTTTTGATATATTGGATGGAACATATAAGGAATCCACTGTATTGATGATTAGAGGCTTAGGGTGATTTTGTGAGTACTTAATTACTGATACCGATACAATAAAAGCTACCGCAAACGATGATATAATTGTGTATATCTTAGCACGGTTTTTATTTTTTTCATTTCGTAGATTGTTGATGAGCACTGAATAATCGTTTAATAGTTTTTGTGCCTCTTTGTTGTCGCCATAAAAAGCCTCAACTTCGCGCAAATACATTTCGTGGGCATATCTTGCCTTGTAGTATTCTTCGTCGGCTATCTGCACAGGTGATTTTGTATTTACAAAGATCCATTTTTTGTGTTGCAAAAATATAGTTGCCAGTCCGCAGCCTATTAAGCCACAAAGACTAAATAATCTGCAATAAACACTATCAAATATCAATGAGTAGATGAATATAGCCACATCTATGAATATTATTATGTAAAATATCCAATAGATAACAGTTTGAAATAATGTTGGTTTTGGTAGATTTTCGATTCGGTGGATACATTCTCTAATGCCTGCCAGCAGGTTTGTGATATTGATTTCGCTGCTGCGTTGTTGGTGTAATACGTGTCCGCACGATGTGCATATATTGCTCAACAGAGGAAACGGTGCACCGCAGTCGGGACAGTTTTTGATTTCTTCTTCATCGTTTGGCGTAACCTCGTCTGCCGATTTTGTAATGTTTGTAAGACTTTTGCCGCAATAAAGACACTCATTTGATACCAATGGTATTTGTCCACCGCAGTATGGACATTTGCGGAGTTGCTCTTTGGGTATCTGTTGCTGAGTATCCATATTGTTTTTTTTGCAAATATATCCATTTTTTTTATATTTGCCGAAAAATAAACCGCAATATTATGGGC
>DBXJ01000046.1:18843-23761 GCA_002309475.1 Bacteroidales bacterium UBA1215 | reverse complement strand
TGAATAGTGGTGGCAAAATATCTCGAAGTACCCTCTTTGGCAAAATGTGGGTTGGCACCACCAACCATATCCAACAAAATACCATATTTTGCCCGATAGTATTTTTGATGAGGATTGCTACTCCAAACTTGAGCACCCAAACACCAATTTTCTCCTTGTCCATACATATAGCGTTCGTCTTGTGGTTCTCCGTAATCTTCTATATCAAAAAATATAATGTCAACGCCTACTGCCGGCTTTTGCCGTTGCAATTGACGGGCAAGCTCCAACAAAATGCCCACGCCGCTGGCACCATCATTGGCACCGTCAATGGCAGTTCTACGATTGGGAATTTCCGGATCGTGGTCGGCAAAAGGTCTTGAATCCCAGTGTGCCGCCAACAATATTCTGGTTTGGCTTTCGGGGTTGATGCAACCGATGATATTTTCTCCACGCAAAGATTTTCCGTCGTATGCTTTTACCAGCAAGGGTTGTACATATAAGGTATCCACCCATTGTGAAAGTGTTTCTTTTAAATATTTTGCACAATTTTCATGAGCTTCTGTATTGGGAACACGAGGACCAAAGGCCACTTGTGCTGCCACAAATTGATAAGCGGAATCTGCATCAAAATCATAAACCACTTGTTGTGTGTCTGTTGCTGTTGTCTCAGTTTTTGATTGTTTGTTTTGGCAAGCATAAAAACACATGACTGCCATGATTAAACATGCTAAAATCTTCTTCATATATATTATTTATAACATTTTACTTATTTTCTGCAATGCTTCTACAAGCCTGTTGATTTCTTCCTTGGTATTGTAAGCGGCAAATGATACTCTTGCCGTACCGGGTATTTGCAAAACTTCCATTAATGGTTCGGCACAATGATGTCCGGTACGAATGGCAATGCCCATCATATCCAGCAAGGTTCCCACATCTGCCGGATGTGACTCCTTCAAAATAAAAGAGATAACCGATGCCTGTTGACCGGCTTCACCGATAAACCGCATGCCCTCCACCAAAGACATTTGTTGCTTGGCATAACGCATTAAGGATTGGTCGTGTGCTATCAATTGCTCCATGCCGATCGACTGCATAAATTCTATGGCGGCTTTCAGTCCGATAGCTCCGCCTACATTAGGGGTTCCTGCTTCGAATTTAAACGGCAATTCGTTGAAGGTGGTTTTTTCAAATGTTACTTTTTGTATCATTTCGCCTCCACCTTGGTAAGGTGGCATTTGTTCTAAATATTGCTCCTTGCCATATAATACGCCTATACCCATAGGGGCATAAATTTTGTGTCCTGAAAAACAATAAAAATCACAATCCAAATCTTGCACATCCACTTGCTCACTTTTTATGCCTTGAGCACCGTCAACCAACACCGGCACTTGGTGTTGATGGGCAATTTGTATCATTTCCTTAACAGGATTGATAGTTCCTAAAACATTGGAAACGTGAGTAATGCTGACTATTTTTGTTTTCTCTGAAAATAGATTTTTATATGCTTCTATTTCTATTTCTCCTTGAGATGTTATAGGAACAATTTTCAATTTTGCCCCCACCTGCTCCGCAATGAGTTGCCAAGGGACAATGTTGGAATGATGTTCCATGGCAGAAATGATGATTTCATCGTCTTTGCTGAAAAATTTTCTGCCAAAGGTTGCTGCCACCAAATTGATAGATTCTGTCGTGCCTCGTGTAAAAACAATCTCATAATGGTGTTTTGCATGAATGAATTGTTGCACCGTTTTGCGTGCATTTTCATATTCCATGGTCGCCAATTGGCTCAACAAATGCACTCCACGATGTACATTGCTATTGATAGTTTTGTAATAATTATCCACTGCATTTAGAACACAGTCTGGTTTTTGAGTTGATGCCGCATTGTCTAAATAGACCAATTTATTGTTGTGAACCTGTTGGTCTAAAATAGAAAATTGTGTTCTAATATCTTCTAACATATTTTCTTCCAAGTATTTATAAAATAATTTTTACTTATTTTTTTCATTTACCATACTTGCAAAAGTATCATTTTTTGCTCAACTATTCGGCTAATGAAAACAAAAATTTCAACGATTGCTCAATCAATTCATTACTAACTTGTTGATTGACAACAGAAGTCCCTATTGATGTCAACAAAGTAAAATTCAAACTACTGCCTTCTCGTTTTTTGTCATTTTTTATTAAATCCAAAATGGCATTTATCTGATTTTCTTGCACAACCGGCACTGAGAAATAGGTTAAAATAGTATCTTTAATCTCTTCAAAAGTTTGGTTGTCAATCATATTCAGATTTTTGGAAATATAACTTACCGCTATCATACCCAAAGCCACTGCATGTCCGTGCGACAATGCAACACTGAAATCGCTTATCGACAAAGCCTCAATGGCATGTCCGATTGTATGACCGAAATTCAATTTTCTTCTCTCGGATTCATCATGTCTGTCTTGCTCAACAATTTTAAATTTTATGTCTATTGACTTTTGAATCAAATCGATATTCAAAACCTCTTCAATGGAAGCAAGTTTCAATGCCTGCCAATAGTTTCTATCGGCGATAAGTGCATGTTTAAGCATTTCGGAAAATCCGGAATAGACTTCTTTTTCCGGCAAAGTCTTCAAAAAATGCGGGAAAATATAGGTTCCCAAAGCAGGGGCAAACAAACCTATTTGATTTTTAGCTTGCTCAAAATTAATAGCGGTTTTGTCGCCAATGGCGGCATCCACCTGCGACAATAAAGTAGTTGGCACCAACACATGTTTGATACCTCGCTTGTAGGTAGCCGCTACAAAACCTCCCAAATCGCAAACAATTCCTCCTCCCACACAGAGCAAAACCGACTTCTTGTCGGCACCTTTTGCCATTAATTGCTGCCAAACAGAACAGCAAGTTGCTATATTTTTGTGTTCTTCTCCTTGCGGAATGACAATTAAATTGTCAAAAAACATCTCGTCGGCACAATCTTCTATGGTCGGCAAACAAAATTTAGCAGAATTGTCATCACATAGGACAAAAATGCTATTCCCGTTTATTTTACACGTCTTTATAAGATTTTTTAAATTATTTTTTGCTTCTGTTTCTAACCAAATATTCATTTTTTGACAGCCTTATAATAAAATTGTAAAGATAGATAAATTTTTTGTAAATAAAATAAAAAAATTAGAAAAAAATGTTGTAATTTTGCAAAGTGGATGTGACGGGATGTAGCGCAGCTTGGTAGCGTGCTTCGTTCGGGACGAAGAGGTCGCAAGTTCGAATCTTGTCATCCCGACTACAAGGTTCCGTAGCTCAGCTGGATAGAGCAACTGCCTTCTAAGCAGTAGGTCTTGCGTTCGAATCGCAACGGAATCACAAAAGAGCAAATAATTTTGCTCTTTTTTTATTTTATGACAGCCTCATTTTCTAAAAAAATCCCATTGATAACCAAAAATATTTTTTAAATTTTTTAAATTTTTTATATACCTTTGCATAAAATTTAATACCTGTACATATGAATACTAATTTATTATTGGGAATCATTTTTTATGTAGTTGGATTGCCATTGTACTACTTTTTTATAAAAGTTGACCCGGACAAACCGACCAACTCTTATAAGTATATGATAAAAAATACATTTGACAATCTTTGGGGAACTCTCTTTATCTTGTTAGGAACCTATTTTTTGTCAAGATATTGTTTAAATATCCAAACCAATGATGACTTTACCATCAAAAACACCATCTACATCATTTTCGCAACATTATTGATAACCGAATCGATAGAACATGCTCTATCTGCCATCAAATACCGCAAACTGAACAAAGACAAAAGTAATTAATGATTCCTATGAATACAAAGAAAACATATTATATAATAATAATCGCGTTGTTTCTCGGTGTGTCACAAGCAAAAGCACAATCGGAAACGGCAACGCCGGTGAAAGATTTCAACATTATGGTCAATATTACCGGTGGCATCAACCAATTTATGTTTATATCGGACAACGACATTTATGCAGGAGCCCGCATAGGTATGCGTTATGACTTCCACCGATTTTGGGGCGTGTATGTCGGTTTAGAATATCTCAATATGTTCAAAAGTTCGGACCATTCATGGCATTACCTGCTATTACCTATGGAAATGGAATTCCATACTAAGTACTTTTATATCCGAGGAGGTATTGTTATCGGAACTGCTTTCAACGCATGGTTTGCCGCCAATGCCAAGGAGGTTTTCTTTATCGGAGAAAATTTAGGATTGGGAGGACGGATTCCACTGACTGATAACGATATACTCACAATAGGAATAAATACAAGTATCCATCTGAGTTTTGACAAGGTTTACAACAAAGATAATGTTGCAAACAAAGGTATTGATGTCAGTCCTAATTCACGTTTGGGTGCCGGACTTAACATCGGCTACGAACATCGGTTTTAATATCTTTGCCGACTATTTTTTATTGGATTGCAAAGATTGTCTTTCTCTATTGGTTAAATCGTAAGTAACATCTACCGGCTCTTCGTATTCCTTGTGGATTGCATAATTCCTCCATCTGTCTATCACGGCTTGCATATCGGGAGCGATGTCGGAATCAAAAAAGACCTCTTGTCCTGTGGTGGGATGCACAAATCCTAAACATTTTGCATGCAGAGCTTGCCGTGGCATTATATTGAAGCAATTTTGAACAAATTGCTTATATTTTGAAAAAGTAGTGCCTTTTAGAATCCTGTCACCACCATAGGTTGCATCGTTGAAAAGAGGGTGGCCAATATGTTTCATGTGGACTCTAATCTGGTGGGTTCGTCCGGTCTCCAAGCGGCATTCCACCAAAGTGACATAGCCAAACCTTTCCAACACTTTCCAGTGCGTTACCGCATGTTTGCCTTGGCTACCGTCGGGAAAAACATCCATTATTTTTCTGTCTTTCAAACAGCGACCGACATTTCCTTCAATAGT
>DBXJ01000046.1:10231-18807 GCA_002309475.1 Bacteroidales bacterium UBA1215 | reverse complement strand
GTATGATTGAAAAATTGCAAAGCCATTTTAGATTGTGCCAAACGATTTTTGGCCACAACCATTATACCGGAGGTGTTTTTATCGATTCTATGCACAAGAAACGGATTGTCTTTCAAATCTTCCACCTCGGCTTTGGTTCCCAAAAGATGATAACTGACGGCATTGACTAAAGTGCCGGTATAATTTCCGTAGGCGGGATGTACCACCATGCCGGCTTCCTTATTAATTATCATTACATCATCGTCTTCGTAAACAATATTCAAAGGAATATTTTCCGGAATTATTTCTATTTCACGCGGAGGGAATGACAATACAACAGAAATCTCATCGTAGGGTTTCACGCGATAATTTTGCTTTACCGTCTTGCCATTGACAAGGATATTGCCTGCCGCAGAGGCCTGCCGCACGCGATTACGGGAAGTATTTGACATGCAAGCCGCCAAATATTTATCTATGCGAAGCAAACTTTGCCCTTTGTCGACTACCACATGAAAATGCTCATAGAGTTCGTCACCGGTTTCTTCCGTTGACAAATCTTGACTTTCCAACTCGTCTATATCTTCTTTTTGCAACTCTTTGGAGTCCATAGTTAGATTAGTTTCCCGCTATTTTCATCCTTAGTTTGATGTTGGTGATAATTTTCTTGGTATATAATGGAAAATCTGCATTCATCATCCAACTATAATACGACGGTTCCTTCTCAAAAACTTCTGTTACGGTTTTTCCTTTGTGTTTGCCAAAATTGAAAACTTCTTCATCGTTGTCGTTGAAGACAATATGACCTGCAAAATCCACATTACGAGAAGTGGTTGAATAGGCTGCTAAAGACGGCACATCGTCTTTGATAGGACAAATGCCGGCTTCTTTTTCTGCTTTGTCGCGAGAAAGAACATTTTTATACATTGCCACTTGCTCTTCCAACACCTTAAAAGTAGCTATGGTATCTGCTTCGGCAGTATGTGCATCTTCCAATTCTTTATGACAATAAAAACGATAGGCGGCACTCAAATTTCTTGGCTCCATCTTATGGAAAATATTCTGCACATCTACTATTTTTACTCCCAATAAGTCTAATTCTTTTTCAATGCGGAGAAATTCTTCCACCAAAAGCGGCAAATCGAATTTTATCAAATTATATCCGCCTAAATCACAACCTTTTAAATAGTCGGCAATATCGTCTGCCACTTCTTCAAAGGTAGGTTGCCCGGCAACATCTTTATCGTAAATGCCATGGATAGCCGAAGCTTGTTCAGGAATGTGCATTTTGGGATTCAACAACAAAGTTCTGGTTTCGGTGGTCCCATCAGGATTTACTTTGTAGAAGCACATTTCCACTATTTTGTCTGTACCGATATTCAAACCTGTGGTTTCTAAATCAAAAAATACGATTGGTCGTGTCAATTTTAAATTCATAGTCTGTCTTTTTATTAAATGAATGTAGGAATTACTACTTTTAAACTTTCCGGATTAACTTTTATTTTGATTTCCTTTTGACGAGCAATAGGATCTCCGTCAATATGGCAATATTGGCTGTCGTTGTCTTGGTCGCGAATGGTGCATTCCGATGCACTACAAATTTTTATTACCAATTTATTTTTTTCTATCTGCCCTATCAACAAAAGGAAAATATCACCCAACAAAGTGAAAAATTTGGGTTTTTGAAGCATACATATATCCACCTTTCCGTCTTGTATGGAAGCGTGCGGCGAAATTTTTACATTGAAGCCCCATTGCGAAGAATTGGCAATGCTTACCAAAAGTGCTTTTTTCTTGATGGATGGAAATTCAGGTGACTCAATTATATATGTATGCGATTTATAAACAAAGTAGGTTTTGATGATAAATTTTAAATAAGACCAAAAACCTCTTGTTTGAGTTTCGTCAAATTTTTCTGCTATCACTGCATCAAAACCGGTGCCGGCTATGCTGATACAAGGATGACCATTAACATCCAATGTATCAATAGCTTCTATATGCATTTTGTTAATAACTTCTATCGTCTTGGAAATGCTGTTAGGTATTTTCAAATGTCGTGCCAAGCCGTTGCCGCTACCTGTGGGCACCATTGCCATAGCCACATTGGTATTAATAAGTGTGCGTGCCACTTCATTGATAGTTCCGTCTCCACCTACTGCCGCAACAACATCCACTTGTTGTTCTTGCAACACTTGTTTGATAATTTCTTCCGCATGCCCTCTATACTTTGTATAATAGATAGTATAATTATATTTTGTCTTGTCAAGATATTTTTGAAGCATATACTCTACATGCTTATACTTTCCTGTTCCTGAATGCGGATTGATAATAAAACAAATGTTTTTCACGGCTATTTTTTTCTAAAATACAAATCCATTGGAGAACCGGAAAAATCCCAGTTTTCTCGTATTTTATTCTCTAAGAATCTTTTATACGATTCCCTTACATATTGCGGCAGATTGCAGAAAAATGCAAATGTCGGTGTTGCCGTTGGCAATTGTGTAACATATTTGATACGTATCACCTTGTCCTTTTGAATAGGAGGCGGATTGTAAGAAATAACATCCAACATAACATCGTTGAGTTGAGATGTCGGTATTTTTCTATTTCGATTGTGATAAACGGCTACTGCCGTTTCTAATACTTTATAAATACGCTGTTTGTTGATGACAGAAGTGAAAATAATCGGCACATCGTTGTCGGGAGCCAATTTTTTACGGATAAGTTGCTCGTATTCCAAATGGGTGTTGGCATTTTTCTCTACCAAATCCCATTTGTTGACAACTAATACCAATCCTTTTTTATTTCTTTGTGCCAAACTGACAATATTTAAATCTTGTGCCTCAAAACCATTGGTAGCATCTATCATGGCAATGCAGACATCGCTGTTTTCAATGGCACGAATGGTACGCATGACGGAATAGAATTCCAAATCTTCTTCTACATTTTTTTTCTTTCTCAATCCGGCAGTATCTACCAGATAAAAGTCAAAGCCGAAACCTTTATAGCGAGAATAGATGGAATCGCGAGTTGTGCCTGCCAAAGGTGTTACTATATTTTGTTCGGTGCCCAAAAAAGCATTCACAATAGACGATTTGCCGACATTGGGGCGTCCAATGACGGTAATTTTCGGCAAATTTTCTTCCAAATGTTCCTCTTCGTTGGAGAAACACTTCACCACATCGTCTAACAAATCTCCTGTTCCTCCGCCGGAAACGGCAGAAATAGGATATATTTTTTCTACCCCCAAAGCATAAAATTCCAATTGATCGGAATAATTGGAAGGAGAATCTATTTTGTTGACAACTACAAACACGGGCTTGGTGCAAGGTCGCAACATGTCAGCAATTTCCTCGTCTAATGTTGTCAAACCTTCCCGACCGTCTAACAAAAATATAATGGCATCGCATTCTTCAATCGCAAGATTGACTTGCTTGCAGATTTCTGCTTCGTAAATGTCTTCGGAATTCAACACATAGCCACCGGTGTCTATGACTGAAAATTCTATTCCATTCCAGTTGGCTTTGCCATAATGACGGTCGCGAGTAACACCGGATGTTGCATCCACGATGGCATCGCGAGACTGCGTCAAACGATTAAACAACGTTGATTTTCCTGTATTTGGCCTACCTACCAATGCCAATGAATTTGCCATAATTTTCTAATTTTTTATTTCTTTTTTCAAAAACAAAATATCACTTATCTCGCCTTTTTATCAAGAATTTTGCAAAGATAGTATTTTTAATTCGATTTCCTTTACAAAAATGATTTTTTTTTTGTACTTTTGCACATATTATTGAAATATCCATGAAGCAATATTTAGATTTATTACAACATATTTTAGACAAGGGCATTTATAAAGGCGACCGCACAGGAACAGGCACCTATAGCACTTTCGGTTATCAAATGCGATTCAATCTGCAAGACGGTTTCCCTTTGGTAACAACAAAAAAAGTATATTTAAAAGGCATCATTCACGAATTGCTATGGTTCTTAAAAGGCGACACCAATATTAAATATCTTGTTGACAACAATGTAAACATTTGGAATGAATGGCCGTTTGAAATTTTCAAAAAATCAAAAGACTATCAAGGAGAAACTTTGGCGGAATTTGTGGAAAAAATCAAAACCGACAATCAGTTTGCAAGCATCTATGGTGAATTAGGACCGGTTTACGGACACCAGTGGCGAAATTTTAACGGCGTTGACCAAATTACAGAATTGATATCGCAAATAAAAACCAATCCTAATTCAAGAAGATTGATTATTTCGGCATGGAATCCGGCAGAAGTAAATGCAATGGCTTTGCCTCCTTGTCATTGTTTTATACAATTTTATGTCGTCAACAACCAACTTTCGTGTCAATTGTATCAACGTAGTGCAGACACATTTTTGGGAGTCCCTTTCAATATTGCCAGTTATTCTCTATTGACCATGATGATAGCACAAGTGTGCAATTTGGAATTAGGCGATTTTGTGCATACTTTCGGTGATGTACACTTGTACAGCAACCATATTGAGCAAGCCAAACTACAACTTAGTCGTCAGCCGTTCCCTCTGCCGACTATGAAGATAAATCCTGCCGTAAAAAATATCTTTGATTTCAAATACGAAGACTTTACTTTGGAAAACTATCAGTCGCATCCGGCCATTAAAGCAGAAGTGGCTGTATAAAAAATTTTTATAAAATTTCTTTTTTTTGAAAAAAAAGCAGTATATTTGCAAATTAAAAATAAAGCAATAACTAAATACATAAAAACATGTTTAAAAATATAATTATCGGTGTAGACTTTTCCGAATGTTCTCAAAATGCATTGCAACATGCCGTATCTATGGCAGTCAATTTTAAAGCCGATTTAACATTGGTTCACGTTATTTCTCCGGATGAAAAACTAGTGGTTGAATCCAAAGAAAATTCAGACATTATCACATTTGCACAAGAACGTTTGGAACAATATGCAAGCCAATGTCGTTTGGTGGTTACTGAAAATGAAGTTCGTACAAAAATCAGAATGGGCAAACCGGAAAGAGAAATCAATGCAGAAGCCAACCTTTTGGGCGACGCATTAATTACTATGGGTACTCATGGTTGTAGTGGTTTTGAAGAATTTTTTGTCGGTAGCAACACATACAAAGTGGTCAGCAGAGCAAATTGTCCGGTGTTAACCATTCGTAAAGATGTAGATATTCATCGTGACTTGACAGACATTTCGCTTGTTTTTGACGACACTAGAGAAACTCTTCAAAAACTGAAAACTGCAGCTATTTTTGCAAAAGCTTTCCAAGCAAAAGTTCACCTGACAGGTTTGTACACAAAATCTCCCAGCATTAATAATGTGATTAGCGGTTATCTTGCCAATGCAGAAGATTATTTGATGGAGAGAAACATTCGTTTTGACACCAACAGATCGGAAAATGTCCGTACCATTGACGGTTTGTTTGAACAAGCAAAACTTGTAAATGCCAACATGATTATCATTATGAGAGAAGTAGAGTTGGCTACAGAAAATATGTTTAAACTGGGTCACGTAAGCGAAAGAATTGTCAATCGTTCACCAATTCCTGTTTTGGTAGTTCCTGTTGACAAAAGTATTTACGCTGTTTAATAAATTATTTTCACTCTTTATCAGATGAAAAAACTATTGGTAATAATTTCCCTCATTGGGATGGTTTGCTGCATGGCTTGTAAGGGATGGGGTAGCCAGGGCAATGGATTGTTGTCATCTTCCGGTCGTTCAGGAGAAGTGTTGATAGTATGTTCTGACAACATGTGGAAATCGTTGTTGGGTGACAGCCTTCAAGCCATATTGATGCAGCCGGTGGTTAATTTGCCACAACAAGAACCCTTGTTCACTGTAACACATGTTACACAGGCAAATTTCACCAAAGCCTATCAAAAGGAGCGAAATATTATCCATTTTAATATTCATCCACAGAATGAAAATAAGGTAAGTGCCAAATACGATGTTTGGGCAACACCACAACTGCTTATCACCATTACCGCCCAATCGGAGCAAGATGCAGCCGAACAACTTTCTTTGAAACAAAAAGAAATCATTGACCTGATAATGACTTGCGAATGGAAACGTTTTCAACGTTCTCACAAGTCCAGGCAAAATTTCCAAATCTCCAATATTCTCAAAGAGAAATATCATTTTAACATGGTAGTGCCGGAGGGATATAATTTCTCTATTAAAAACGAAGAATTTGCTTGGCTGAGAAAAGAAACTAAAGATTGGGGACAAAGCATTTTAATATTTGTAGAAAACTATACCGACACTTCGCAATTTTCCACCGAGCACATCATAGCGTTAAGAAACGCTATGACAAAAAAATATGTGTTCGGTCCTACCGATAGTTCATACATGACAACGGAAATGAACTATTTGCCGCCTGTTAGTACTTTTGTTACCAACGAACCATATACTATCAAAACAGAAGGTCTATGGAAATTGGAAGGCGATTTTATGGGAGGTCCTTTTGTCAGTTACACTCTTTTGGATACCCGACATAACAAAATCATCACCATAGATGGCTTTTTATATGCTCCTTCCGATACAAAACGGGATTTAATGCGACAAGTTGAAGCAGTGATAAAAACTGCCGCCTTTGTACAAGATGAATAGTTTTGAAAAATTGCGAGGCATTGTATTTTTTATTGCTTGTTGTTTGACACTTTGTGTAAATATCCATGCTCAAAGTTACGATCCACCTTTTAGAATAGAATTGGAAGCCAAAACACTTTACAATTCTTATTTCTTAGACCTTGCCGGTGAAAAAGGATTGATACTCATGCAAAACAACCATGATGATCTATCATGGAAACTAATACATTACGACACTCTTTTTCAAACTATCACCGCTAAAGACATTACGTTTAATAAGAGTTTGTTTTTACAAACCACATTTCTTAGTTCTTCGCTATATTGTGCGGCCTTGCAAACTTCAACAAAAGCCAAAGACCAAACGTTTAATTCCTTTTTTGTCTCTTACGATTTTGCAAGTCATAAAATTAATGTATATGCTTTTAAGTTGCTTGAAGACGAACGTATTGAAAAGCTAGCACAAACTAACAATTGCATTGTTTTTTCTACTATCAACGACAAATCGGAAGAAAAAAATTACTTGTTTGATTGCGAACATTCCACCTACACCAATTTTGGAGACAATTTTTCCATCTGCTCGTTTGTCTATGACACCAATAGGCAATGCCTGTGGATTGACGGGATTGAAAGCATTTCTAAAAACGACAATCACTTGCGAATTTTTTCCATTTCCAATAACAGGAAAATAGAAAAAGACATAATTGTCCATCTTGACTCCAACTACTATCTCCACGAATCTTTTATTCAGTTGGCACCAAATAACAATTTATTAGTCAGTGGATTGTATTCATCCAAAAATAGAAAATCGAAAATATTGAATAGTGGCTTATACAATTTTGTTATCCAAAACGACACTCCACAACAAGCTCGTTTTTTGGAATTTTCTGACATTGAACTTCTCACCGACCAACAAAGATTAGCCAATTGCCACAGCCATACTTTTTCTGTTTATCAAAACGACAGCGTCCAAATTGTTGCCACAGAATTTTATGAACCCATCTACGAACAAGACAACAATATCGGCTTCTACTATACCAATATGTATTCAGGAGTGAGGTTGGTTGGCTTTAAATACATAAAATCTTTCATTTCAACAATTTCCACAAATGGAGATTTTAAAGATTACAATGTTGTTGTTTATCCTAATTTGTTGTTAAAAGAAGTTCGCAAACTTATCAGCGGCTATGTTGACGAAGAAAACAATCTATTGGTTCTCTTTGCTGATGACGGAAAAATATTCTCTTTGATTTTCAATAAAGAAACGACTACTCTTCCTTCTTTTTGTGACAATATTGAACCTTGCTCTCGTTTAGACATTGTCAACAAAGACTATTCCTCCACTTGTCGGCATTGGTATGGCAATTATTTTCTCTGCTATGGCTTTCAACAATTGACCAAAAGAGGTGCCAACAAACGAAGCGGGAACCACAATATTTTCTATTTCAGCAAATTGATTTATGACTAATCCAACATTAGAGTCATAAAAGGAAGATATTTACATAGCGACAATAAATATTTTACTTGTTCTTTTTCAGGCATTTGCAAAACAATTGCTCGTTGCTCGTTGGGTACATAAGGCAAAAAGGCTTCTATATTGATAATTTTCAGCATACCTCGTGCCTCATGGGCTTCTTGTTGTGAGGCTTGTGATGTCAAATGAATGTTTTCCGACTGATAATGCTTAGCTATTGCTTCAAGAAATGGTTTTTGATAGTCCTTTTCTGCTTGTAAGTCTTTCACATAAACAGTTTCCTGACAAGGATAACAAAATGCTGCTGCAAAAATCTTTTCTTGCTGCTTCCATGCCAGCAATTGTCCGCCTGACAACTGATATTCTGCCAAAACAATTTTCAATTGCGACAAAGATTTTAATATTCTACAATCATAGTTTTTCCATTTTTCTACAAAAAACCGGTAAGCCTGCTCTATATTATCTAATGTAATTTCTTCCAAATAATTGCTTTCCCTAGCGACTATTGACAAACATTGACTATT
>DBXJ01000046.1:9494-10104 GCA_002309475.1 Bacteroidales bacterium UBA1215 | reverse complement strand
GGGAAAGTAGCCGCACCGGAAATATACGCCACATTCACCTCTCCGCCACAGAAACTCATTTTATAGGGCAACATTTGCAAGGCTGCCGTCAGACGATTGTTTTCTCTAAACACTATCGTACATTCCCGTCTATATTGTTGTTGAAAATAAAAATCCACAAATTGGTCTGTGTCAAGCGGAAAACATGTTTTCCACAAGTTTTTTAAGGTATCAAAATCACTTTCTTTGGCAAATTCTATCATAGCATTTTCACATTATATTTCTGCAATAATGCCATGGGCTGATAAGAAAGTTTCGCTTTCCGTAAACCTTCCTCTCCCATATCCTCTTCTCGATTGACATAAAGGTAATTTTCCGGCAAAGACTTTACAAACAATTTATTGATCATCGTGTAGGCACCTTTATATTCGTCTAATGCTTTTTCAATATTTACATCTATCGTATTGAAATTGATACTATTGGCTAAAGTAAATGCCGCCACTTTCCCTTCCACCTGCAAAACTCCTCCTATAAAGTCTAATTCCTGAAAATGATGCAAGGCATATTTAACAGCACAACCTTCCAATTTTAAGGAACAATTTTCGCCTCCGCAATTGTTTTCCATTGCCCA
>DBXJ01000046.1:8143-9462 GCA_002309475.1 Bacteroidales bacterium UBA1215 | reverse complement strand
TTTTTTCAAATTGATTGATATGATTGCGTTTAGATTGTAATTTCCTTCCCGACAAGGTTTCCAATGCATCCCGTTGATACAAATAGTCAGCAAAGTCTCGACTCGGTATATACGAAAATTGATGAGCAAATAAAGTCTCCAATTCTGCTTTTACATCTTCCGTTACATTGTGCAAAACAAATTCAACACCTTTACTTTCGGCATAATCTCTCAATAAATGAATGATTTTTTTGTTATTTTTTATACCTATGGGCAAGCAGAAAAAAAAGTTGTTGTCCCAATTTTCTTGCAAAATAAGCACATCATCCACCAATGCATAACTCGGTTTGAGATGCTCACCCCAAATGATCAAATTGGCAAAACTAAAATTGCAGATTTGCGATTGCCGACTATCAAGAATAGGTTTTAATAAACCTTTCTCATTGATAGTTAAAGGCTTAAAATCTATCATATTATTCACAATGTTCTTTGCGTAACAAATCGTTGATGGTTTTCACCGGAGAAAAAGTTGCCAAAGGTACTGCCACAAACATTGTCAACCAATTCGACATGGCACCATTCCACAATCCCGGATTTTCTATCGCCTTCAATTTACGACCTTGATAACTCTTTTCTGACACAAAAAACCGTTGATAATCAACAAACTGCGTTAAGTCGAATATTTTCCCTTGATAGTTTTTGATAGCACAAACAATATCTACCGGATTGAAATAATCGGATGTTTCCACTATTTGTTTTTGATGCTCATCCACAAGGTTCATCTCTGATGTTTCCACTATCTGTAAATCGCAAGTGCCGAAATGATTTCTCACCCAAAAAGGACCTCCGCCGGGTTCTCCTTCTTGTTTTACCATACCGCACACCCGTATCGGGCGATCCAACAAACGAATGATAAATTGTTTTTTTCTTTCGTCAGACATTTGATGATAATCCAAAGGCATTTTGATGAAAAAATAGGTTGACAACATTTCTTCTGCCGCTTTCAAATTGACCGATAAATGCTGGTTGTTTTCCATTTTTGACAATAAATCAAAAACTTGCTGCTGTACATCTAACAACAAAGAAGCTAACAACTTTTTATATTTGATAGTAGTGCCTTTCAATTTGTCGATGGTAACATTATCTATATTTTTGATAAAAATCACGTCTGCATCTATTTCGTTGAGATTTTTTATCAAACTGCCATGTCCGCCGGGACGAAATACCAGACATCCGTTTTCATCTCTAAATGGTTGATTGTCTTCGGCAAATGCAATCGTATCGGTAGAAGCATGTTGGAATGAAAAACTGATATCGTATTTAACATCGTATTCATCCTC
>DBXJ01000046.1:0-8100 GCA_002309475.1 Bacteroidales bacterium UBA1215 | reverse complement strand
GAGATAGTAAAATGCAAACGAGCTACCTTTTTGCTATCTTTTGCATACAAAGCTGCCTCCACCAAATGTTCTTCAAAAGCGGTTCTTGCCGCATCCTTATAAACATGAAATGGCAGCAAACCTTTTGGCATATTGGCAAAATTCAATCCTTGTTGTTTTAAAAGATAGTTGAAGATGGTTTTATAATCTTCTTGCTCTATCAATTGCTCAATATGATAGCCGTCTTTTGCCAAGGCGGATGCCAAGCTTGGAAAAAAAGCGAATTTTTTCAACGAAGACTTCACTTCCTCCACCGATTTGGAAGCTGTTCCATCATTCACATAGACCAACAATTCCTTAAACATTCTTGTTGCCGCGCCGGAAGCCGGAACAAATTTCATGATCTTTTTGCCTGCTATTTTTTGAGCATATTTGCTCGCCATTTTTTCTAATTGAGAGGCATCTGCCTCAT
This sequence comes from Bacteroidales bacterium UBA1215, assembly GCA_002309475.1. Classification (GTDB taxonomy): domain Bacteria; phylum Bacteroidota; class Bacteroidia; order Bacteroidales; family WCHB1-69; genus UBA1205. The sequence continues at coordinate 7,649 of DBXJ01000046.1, read as the reverse complement.
AAATGCCGTTGCCTTTGTGAGCGGGGGCAGTTAATTCCACCTTTGCAATATCACATGAAACAATCGCTAACTGCTGATTGACAGACTCTTGAGAAATTCCATGCTGCCGTATGCTTTCTAAATCTTGATTGGTAAACATCTTTATCTTTTGGTATAATTGCAAAAAGACAGGATATCCTGTCTTTTTAGCATTTTTTAATGTTTTTGATTTAATTATTTTTTTGAATAAATCTTCTTGCCATCCGGATATCCGTCTGCTTCAAATGATTTATTGATAAGGATTAGTTGGTCGTTTTCAATTTTGTATTTGCATTCCAAATCTCCCAAATTCTTGGTCACATTACCTTCGGTTTGAACACGATTGTAGAAGTTGATATGGTTGTTTTTACGTTCAATTTTTCCTTGGATTGTCCAATGTGCTGTCAATCTTCCATCCATACGTTCCATATAATTTTGTGTGAAATTAGGATTGCTACCGCTATCGAATGTCAACACTTCTTTACAAGAATCTACTGAAGAATTTTGAATGGCTTTTACATCCATTTCCCATGTGCCCAAAATAGGCATTTTGTCATATTTATTACAACTTGTTGCCATCAGGCCTACAAATGCTACGACTGCTAATACTGCTAATACTTTTTTTGATAATAGTTTCATATTCTTTCGTTTTTATTTTTTTTAACAATATATTAATTTTAATAACATTCGTTTTTCATGAGGTAATTTTGCACATAGTCTTTCACACCCTCTTCCAGCGATGTGAAAGGCTTGTCGTAACCTGCATCTATCAATTTTTTCATATCGGCTTCGGTGAAATATTGATATTTATCTCTAATATCCAATGGAGTATCGATATACTCGATATTTGCTTCTTTGCCCATAGCGGCAAAAGTTGCCTTTGCCAAATCATTGAAAGAACGTGCATGTCCGGTGCCGACATTATACAATCCTGATTCCGGACGGTTTTTCATCAAGAAACATATCACCGAAATAACATCTTTTACATATACAAAATCACGTGATTGTTCTCCGTCTGCAATGTCTTTTCGATGAGAGCGGAACAATTTCACTTTGCCGGTTTCGTTAATTTGATGAAAAGCATGCAATATCACCGATGCCATTCTTTGTTTGTGATATTCATTAGGACCATATACATTGAAAAATTTCAAACCTGCCCAAAAAGGAGGCTCTTCATCTTGGTCTAATGCCCATTTGTCAAAATCGTTTTTCGATTTGCCGTACAAGTTGAGGGGTTTTAGTTTTTCAACAATATTGTGGCTGTCTTCATAACCATATTCTCCCATACCATAAGTGGCTGCTGAAGAAGCATAAATAAGCGGTATATTATACAGACAACAATTCTCCCAAACCTGTTGGGTATAACTCAAATTCAACTCGTCGAACAATTCCCAATTGGTTTCTGTGGTATCGGTTCTCGCACCAATATGCAAAATAAAATCAACAGATGCATTGTTGACCTCCAACCAGGAAAAAAATTCCGTCCGACTTACTTTTTCGGCATAACTTTTATGCTCTGTATTGCGGAATTTCTCTATTTTTGTAAAGTCATCAACGGCAACAAGATTTTTGAAACCTTCATCGTGCAATTTTGTCAATAAACAGCTTCCGATAAAACCTGCCGCACCTGTTACTACAATTAATCCCATATCTTTTTTCTATTTTCTTCTTTTAGAATATTTTGCAAAAGTACAACTTTTTCCGATACTTTTTTCATTAAAGATTAATTATTTTTATTGTCATTTCTCTTATCAACTCCACTTCGTCGGTTTCATTGCCATCTCCGCCTTTGGAATACATATCATATTGGCGAATAATATGAATGGCTTTCACCACGTTTGCAAAAGAATAATTTTGCATAGCCTTTCTATAAATAGGATAGTCTGTAAAGATTCGTACTCCTAACATTTTTAAAAACAAATCGTCGTTTTTGCCATTGTAATACATCTGCAAAAGTATGTAGAAGGCTTCAAAATAGGCAATAATTGCATGAATAATTCCTGTCCATTCATCTCGGCTTGTCGGTGGATTTTTTTTGAAATATTCCAATATTTCAAATGCCTTGTTATAATTTTTGCATAAAACGGCATTTTTTAATTCATAGTTATTATATTTCCTGCTAATACCTACATATTTTTCAATAATTTCGTCGGTAATCAATTGCCCTTTAGAAACCACATTGTTTAATTTGTCTAATTCATTGCTGATTCTTGACAAATTGACTCCCACTTGTGCCACCAACAAATTCACCTCCGGCATACGAATATCATATCCTTTTTCTTTGGCAATGTCTATCACATAGTTGCCGATTTTATTTTCATACACCCTTTCTGACTCAAAGCAAATATAATTTTTGACGATATTTTTATACAAGGCTGTTCTGCCATCTAATTTTTTGCCTTCCATAAACGACAATACCAACACGGTTTGCTTTTGTGGCGATTGGGCATATTCTGCTATGGCTGCCAACTTTTCCGCAGATTTCTCTTTTATTAATTTTTGGGCTTCTCTAACCACTATCAAACGATAATTTGACAGCATCGGAAATTGCTTGGCATTGGCGACTATTTCCGCCTCGGAAGTTTCCTTTCCGTAGAACAATTGATAGTTGAAATCTTTCAAACCTTCATCTTCGAAAAAATTATCTTGGATATAGCGAGTAATTTTATCTACAAAATAAGGTTCTTCTCCGTGTAAAAGGATGATGGGGGCATACTGTTTATCTTTTAACTGCCCCATTATTTGCTCGTAGGAAAGTTTCATCGGTTCAATAATTTTCTAACACGTGCTGACATTTCTTCGGTAGCATCTGCCAAGGGGAGACGAACATGTTGTCCTATCAATCCTTGCTCATGCAAAAAACATTTTATTCCGGACGGACTACCATCGGCAAAACAAGCCTTGGCAGGTTCCATTAATTGATAATGGATGGCTCTTGCCTGCTCAAAGTTACCTTGCAAGCCATAATTAACCATCGCAGACACTTCCTTGGGAAAACTATTGGCAACCACGGAAATCACACCATCGACACCACATGCCAACAATGGCAATGTAAGTAAATCGTCACCCGAGATAACTAAAAAATCTTTTGGACGATTGGCAATAATTTGCATAATCTGTCCGATATTTCCGGATGCTTCTTTAATGCCTATTACATTGGGAATAGTGGCAGTAATCTGCAAAGTTGTCGCCGCATCAATATTTACACCTGTACGGGAAGGAACATTGTACAAAATGATGGGAAGCGGACTTTGTGCGGCTATGGATCGATAATGTTCCACCAATCCTCTTTGTTGCGGACGATTGTAATAGGGTGCTACCGACAAAATGGCACTCACTTTGCTTAAATCAAACATGTGAATTTGCTCGTTGACTTCTATCGGGTTGTTGCAACCTATGCCGACAACTATGGGCACACGATTATTCACTTCTTCTACTATCGTTTCCAATACTTGCTTACGTTCTGCAAACGACAAAGTAGGTGTTTCTGCGGTTGTACCTAAGGCTACAATATAATCTATATTGTTGGCAATTAGGTGTTTGACCATCTTTGCAATACCCTCAAAATCTATGCTTCTATCTTCTTTGAAGGGCGTCACCAATGCAACTCCCGTCCCTTTTAATACACTTTTCATTTTGCTACAAATACATTTGCAAAAATACAATATTTTTTTTAATCTTTCTTTTTTTGACAAGAAAAAAGAGAATACAATAGCGACTCCTTCAACTATTGAGAAAAAAAAACATTTAGTTTTAAGAAGGATTCTCTTGTTGTTCTTTTTCTATCTGCTGCAGAGACAATTTATATAAAAACAGGGCTAATAGTCCGCAAGCTATTCCCAAAACGGCACCACAAAGAATATCCAAAGGATAATGCACGGCTAAATACATTCTTGTATAACAAAATACCACCGCCCATAAGGGAAACAACCATATGTATTTTTTGCCAATAGGGGCAAAAAAATACATCAGCAATACCACCAAACCGAAACTGTTGGCAGCATGCGAAGATACAAACCCATATTGTCCGCCCCGATATACAGAACCGTCTTTGTTTTGATGCAAATGCACCTCGTCTTGCAGTTCTAAATTGTGACTGGGACGATAACGTTGCACCTTGTTTTTGATAAATCGTGCACTTTGGTCTGTCATCACCACCGACAAGGCAAAAAATGCCAATATCAATGCCATTTGTTTTTTACCATAATGCCTCCACAAAATTAGCAAGACAATGGCTACCATAGGCAGCCAAAACCATACTTGTGTCATCCAATACATCAACACATCCAAAAAAGGAGTATGCCATGAGTTGATTTGTTGCAAAATATGCCTGTCCAATAATTCTATCTGCTCCATTATTCAAAATCGGGATATAAAAGATATTTTTTGCGTTTTTGTTTAAATTTTTTCAAATCGCTGCTCCAACTTTTACGGATTTCTTCCGCTGTCTTGCCCTCTTTTATCTGCTTTTCCAAAGTGGCATTGCCTGCCAACTTGCTGAAAAAAGGTGTGAAAAATTTTGTTTTATCTTCACAATTTTTATAGGCATCTATCACGATGGAAATATCTATAAAATTATTGTCTTTTAATGCTTTGGAACGTTCTGTCAAGTCTATGCCTCTGCACTTTTGATTTACAAAAGGCGGATTGGTGGACACTCCTTTTATACTTTTGGGCGTAAAATAACAGTCTCCTTTTTTGAATTTAGGCTGCCCATATACCAAAAATGGTTTGTCGGTGCCACGACCCAAACTCATGGAAGTGCCTTCTAACAAACACATGGAAGGATATATATAAATTGATTCCATCGTACTTAAATTGGGTGACGGTGCTATCGGCAATTGATAACGCATGCTATGATCGTAGCCGTCTATTTTCACCCACAATAGTTGGCATTTTTTACCTCCCGGAAGCCATCCTTCTGCGTTGACCATACGGGCGTATTCCGCTATTGTCATGCCATGGTTGATAGGAACAGCATGCATGCCTACAAAAGATTGATAAGCCGGTTCCAACAAACAGCCATCCACCCAATAACCATTAGGATTGGGACGATCGAATACCATAACAATATTTCCGTTTTCGGCTGAAGCCTCCATAATGTAGGTGAGCGTGGAAATATAAGTATAGAATCTTGCTCCCACATCTTGGATATCAAATATTAATATGTCAATTCCCCGCATTTGCTCGGGAGTGGGTTTTTTGTTGTTGCCATACAAGGAGACAATCGGCAGACCTGTTTTTGCATCCGTTGTGCTTTCCACTTTGGCACCAGCCTCTTCTGTACCCCTGAAGCCATGCTCGGGGCAGAATATTTTCACCACTTGTACCTGTTTAGACAATAGTGTATCCAACAAATGCACCTGTCCGACCATAGACGTATTGTTGACACACAAAGCTACCTTTTTCCCTTCCAACAAAGGAAGATACCGCTCCATTTTTTCTGCTCCCACTTTGATATCTTCAGGAAAAATCTCTTTCCCTTTTTGAGCAAAAAGTGTGATGCTCAACAGGCAAAATGCCAATATGCAAATATTTTTCATGTCGTATTAAACTATACAGGAGCAGCCAAGGCTACTCCTGCAATATTGATTATTTCAAAATTCTTAAAAATTCCACTGTCAAATCCCAAGTTTGTGCTACTGTTTCTATCAGCAACTTTTCATCAGGGGAATGAACACCCCGCATAGTAGGTCCGTAGGAAATCATATCCATTCCCGGATATTTTTCTCCTATCAAACCGCATTCCAAACCGGCATGGATAACCAAAATGGTAGGATCTTTGTGATACAAATTGTTGTAAGCTGTTTTCAACAATTGTGTTACCTGAGACTTGGCATTAGGCATCCAACCCGGATAGCCGTCTGTGAAAGTTACATCGGCATTCATCAAATCGAAAGCAGCCGCCACCATATTGGCAGCATCTTCTTTTTTGCTTTCTATAGAAGAACGCTGGCTGGTAACAATTTTTATTTGTTTGCCGATAGTTTTCACAGATGCCAAATTGGTAGAGGTTTCCACAAAATTGGCAATATCTTGATCCATCGCCAATACTCCGTGAGGGCAAACATACAAGGCCTCCACCAAATCGCACTGTGTATAATTGTCTATCACTTTTTTCGGCAATGCAGCAGCTTCTATTTCAATGCAGACACCCGGATCGGAAGTCTTTAATTCATTGCGGACAATTCCTTCGAATTTTGCCACATAGTTTTTGAAATCTTCTGCCTTTGTATTCGCCACCACCACCAAGGCTTCGGCTTCTCTGGCAATGGCATTGTGAAGGTTGCCACCATTGATATAAGCTATTCTGGCATCGTAGGCAAATGTGGCTTCATGCAGAATTCTATTGATTATTTTGTTGGCATTGCCACGATTTTTGTTGATGTCTTCCCCACTATGTCCGCCTTGCAGACCTTTTACTCTTACTACAAATGCCTGACTGTCTTTCGGGCAATCTTCTTCATCAAAGTCGATGGAGATTTCGGTATTTTTTCCACCGGCACAACCTATGCAAAATTGACCTTCGTCTTCATTGTCCAAGTTGAGGAGCATTTTTCCTTGCAAAAAGTCGGTGCCAAGGGCGCTAGCGCCGGTCAAACCGGTTTCTTCATCCACGGTGAACAAACATTCTATAGGTCCGTGCTCAATATCTTTGCTTTCCAAAAGTGCCAGTCCAATGGCCACTCCGATGCCGTCGTCGGCTCCCAAAGTGGTGCCTTTGGCTCGCAACCATTCTCCGTCTATATAAGTTTGAATGGCATCGTTTTCAAAGTCAAACTTGGTGTCGGCATTTTTTTCGCAGACCATATCCATGTGGGCTTGGAATATCACCGGAGTAACATTTTCTTTTCCTTTGGTGGCGGGCTTGCGTATCAACACATTGCCGGCTGCATCCTGAAGGGTTTCCAATCCCATTTTTTTGCCGGTGGCTAACAAATATTCTCTAATTTTTGCTTCTTTTTTTGAAGGACGCGGCACTTGTGTTATCTCGTGAAAAAACTTCCAAACACCGGCCGGTTTTAATGATAAAATTTCTTCTGACATATTGCTATTTTTGTACTAAAAGGGTTCTGTTGTTTCTTTTTTCATGCTACAGCACAGGCAGAACCCACTTCCCTATGCTGTGACATGTTCTCTTTGAAACTACAAAAGTACTAAAATATATGACACGGATGCTATTTTCAACAGATTTTTTTGTAAAATGATATCCGTAAACTATGAAAAGGAGTGAATTTTGTGTAATTTTTGTAGTATGGTCTCAGGTCAAATGGTCTGTAGGTGGAGCAGGTTATACAAAAGATACGGGGCTGCGAAAAATCGCAGCCCCGTATTCTTTTTACGAAACTCGGAGACTAAACTTGTCGAAGTTCAGAATTCCGAGTTCTGAAATCTTTATTAATTCTTCATCAATTTCCGTGTGGCTGTTACTTTGCCGTTGTTGCATATCTGTACAAAGTACATGCCGTTGGCAAGGTGGCTTAGGTCTATCACCTCCATCTGGCCATCCACATCTTGCTCTACCACAATTCTGCCGTAAAGGTCCACCATGCGGATTTTGTTGGCAGTAGTGTTCTGTAGGTCGATGGTAACCCTGTCAGCAGCAGGATTTGGATACATACGCACTTCGG
>DBXJ01000037.1 GCA_002309475.1 Bacteroidales bacterium UBA1215 | reverse complement strand
ATGAGGAGTATTGCATTTTGAACATATTGCATGGCTTCCACCAATTCTTCCACACCTCGTTGGATGTTGATACCGGAACCTTGTACTATCAAAATAGCTTTGTCTTCAGGCAGTTGGAGGTCTTTCCGGCTTTTTTTGATGCTATATATTCTTTGAGGAGGAATATTTCGCATTACCAATACCTGTTTGTGATATTCATTTTGATAGAGGTCGGCAATAGGTTGGCAGACTGTGAAAGTATGCAATGTTTTTGGAAAACAATATCTTTCTATTTTTTTCCATATTTTTTGAATGTTCGGCCGGTTGACCAATTCTGCCACCTCAGTAAAGTATTCATGGCTGTCGTAAATAAGTTTTTTGTTTTTTAATTGGCAAACAAGTGTGCATGGCAGCAGGGTGTCCAAATCGTTGGCATGTGCAATGTCAAAGCGATGGAATAGCAAATAAAAAAACAAGCGGATATTGTATTCTGCATAAAAAAGTTTTCCTTTTTCAAATAGCAGTTTGAATCGTTTGACGGTATATGGGCGGGTATCCATAGGCGGAGACTTTCTCATTTGTCTGCCTATCAAAAGGATATCAAATCCCATTTGGTATAAAGAGTTGGCAACTTTCTTCACGCGTTGGTCGCTAACGAGATCGTTAGTAACCGTCATGATGATTTTTTTGCTCATTGATTATTATGCATTGTTGTTTAATCTTCCGTGGCAGTTTTTGTATTTTTTGCCGCTTCCGCATGGACAAGGATCGTTTCTGCCGATTTTCTTTTCCACTTTGATAGGTTGTGTAACCTGTGGGGTGGAAGTCTTTTGAGCGGAAACTTCTTCACGTCCTGTCTTCAAATTTTTGTTGGAAGAACTTGGCAAATTGGCTTGGCGAACATTGTTAGGTTCTTTAATAGGAATTTTTCCGTTGTTCAAAAATTCCACAATCTCTCTGTAAATGTCATTAATCATTTGAGCGAACAAATCGAATGATTCAAATTTGTAAATCAAAAGAGGGTCTTTTTGTTCGTAAGAAGCATTTTGAACCGATTGTTTCAAATCGTCCATGGCTCTCAAATGTTCTTTCCATGCATTGTCAATAACTGCCAAAGTAAGGTTCTTTTCTATAGTGAGGGCAATTTCTCTGGCCCCATTGTCAACACAGCGTTTCAAGTTGGCAATAATTTGCAAAGTTTTTTTGCCGTCAGTGATAGGAATGGCAATATTTTCAAAACGTTGTCCTTCGTTTTCATATACCATATTGATAATTGGAAGGGCTTTTTCACACATGGCGAAAATACGTTTTTTGTAATTGTCATGAGCAACCATGTTGAGTTTCTCTGCCAAATTTTCGGTTCTTTCCGAGAAGAAATCTTTTTCATCAAAAGGACAATCTATGCCGAAAACAGAGTGAATAGAGGCTTCGCAGTCCTCAAAACTACGATTGTTTTGTGCTGTTTCGATAATGTCGTAGCAGGTGTTTTCAAACATTTCCGCAATATCTATGGATAGCTTGTCTCCATTGAGGGCATTGCGTCTTTTGTTGTATATGCTTTCACGTTGTTTGTTCATAACGTCATCATATTCCAACAAACGTTTTCTGATGCCGAAGTTGTTTTCTTCTACCTTTCTTTGAGCTCGTTCAATAGAGCTGGTAATCATGCTATGTTGAATCACTTCTCCGTCTTGGAAGCCTAATCTGTCCATTACTTTGGCGATTTTTTCAGAGCCGAACAATCGCATTAGATCGTCTTCCAATGAAACAAAGAATTGAGAACTGCCGGGGTCACCTTGACGTCCGGAACGACCACGCAACTGACGGTCTACACGACGAGAATCGTGTCGCTCGGTGCCGATAATTGCCAAACCGCCTTTCTCCTTTACTTCAGGTGTCAGTTTGATATCGGTACCACGACCGGCCATATTGGTGGCAATGGTGACAGTGCCTGCATGACCGGCTTCGGCTACAATGTCGGCTTCTTTTTTGTGCAATTTTGCATTCAAAACATTGTGCTTGATTTTTCTGGACGACAAAATTCGGCTGAGCAATTCAGATGTCTCTACCGAGGTTGTACCCACCAATACAGGGCGACCTTCTTCGTGCAGACGCATAATTTCATTGATGACAGCACCATATTTTTCTCTCTTGGTTCTATAAACCAAATCTTCTCTGTCTTCACGTATAACAGGTTTGTTGGTAGGAATGGTAACAACATCTAATTTGTAGATATTCCAAAATTCACCGGCTTCTGTTTCAGCGGTACCGGTCATACCTGCCAATTTTTTGTACATACGGAAATAATTCTGCAGTGTGATAGTGGCATAGGTTTGTGTGGCGGCTTCCACCTTTACATTTTCTTTGGCTTCAATAGCTTGATGCAAACCATCGCTATAGCGTCTGCCTTCCATAATACGACCGGTTTGTTCGTCCACAATTTTTATCTTTCCGTCTTCGCTGATGATGTATTCAACATCTTTTTCAAACATGGTGTAGGCACGCAACAATTGATTGATGGTGTGGATACGATCCGAAGCAATGGAAAAATTGTGATAGATTTCATTTTTTCTTTCAGCCTTTTCTTCAGGAGACAAATTTTCTTTTTCCAATTCGGCGATTTCTGCACCTACATCCGGCAAAATGAAAAATTTGGCTTCTTCGGCGTTGTTGCTGACCAAGTCGATACCCTTATCTTTAATATCTACTGAGTTTAATTGTTCTTCTATTACAAAATACAATTCATCATCAATGATATACATGTTTTTATTTTGCTCTGCCATGTAGAAACTTTCTGTTTTGTGCAGCAGTTGTTTCATACCCGGCTCGCTCAAAAATTTGATAAGGGCGTTGTTCTTTGGCATACCTCTGTGAGCACGCAAAAGCAGTTTTCCTCCTTCTTCTTCGTTGCCTTCTTTGATAAGTTTTTTAGCTTCTGCCAACGTATCGTTGACTAATAAACGTTGGGCATTGTATAATTTTTCTACAATCGGTTTGTATTTGTCAAAATCCTGATTGTCACCTTTAGGTGTAGGACCTGAAATAATCAAAGGAGTACGGGCATCATCTATCAAAATAGAATCGACCTCATCCACAATGGCATAGTTGTGTTGGCGTTGTACCAATTCGGTTTCGTTTTTAGCCATATTGTCTCTCAAATAGTCAAAACCGAATTCATTGTTAGTACCGAAAGTAATGTCGGCCAAATAGGCTTTTTTACGACCTTCTGAATTAGGTTCGTGCTTGTCGATACAATCTACACTCAAATTGTGAAATTGATAGAGCATACCCATCCATTCGGAGTCACGTTTTGCCAAATAGTCGTTGACAGTTACCATGTGAACACCTTTTCCTGTAAGGGCATTTAAATATACGGGCAAGGTTGCTACCAATGTTTTTCCTTCACCGGTAGCCATCTCGGCGATTTTTCCTTGATGAAGAACAGTGCCGCCTATCAACTGAACATCGTAGTGACACATATCCCAAGTGATAGGGTTGCCACCTGCCATCCAAGTGTTTTGAAAAACGGCTTGGTCTCCTTCAATATTGATACAATCGTAGCGAGCTGCCAAATCGCGGTCGAAATCGGTGGCGGTAACGCTGATGGTTTTGTTTTCTTTGAAACGTCTGGCAGTTTCTTTCATTACTGCAAAAGCTTCCGGAAGAATTTCATTAAGAATATCTTCTGAAGTTTGATAAATATTATCGTTCAGTGTATCAATTTGTTTATAAAGATTTTCTTTTTCTTTTACCGGCATATCATAATTTTCGTCTATCTCTTTTTTGATAGCCAAAATTTGTTGTTCGTCTTCTTGCGTAGCATCTTTTATTTTTTGCTTGAATTCCAAAGTCTTGGCACGCAATTCATCGTTGCTGAGTTTTTGAATTTCAGGATATACCGACAATATCTTATTGAGGATAGGTTTTAATTCTTTTAAGTCTCTATCTGATTTGGTTCCAAAAATTTTCTGTAAAAAATTTGCCATTGCTATCTAT
>DBXJ01000033.1 GCA_002309475.1 Bacteroidales bacterium UBA1215 | reverse complement strand
ATAAATACGATTGTTTGACATACGGAGGTTCAACGTATGGGAATATTTCTAAAAGTTTAAAGTTGGGCATAAATATGAAAGTCAAGGATGACAAAATATTGTATGCTTCGGAAAATCGTATCAGCGATGCGATAGACTTTGAGATTGGAGATGGTGAAAAAGGTGGAATTATAACTTTGTCAACGGATGTGAATGCAATTCCATTATCGGAGAACAAACTTGTCAATTGGGTGAAACAAAAGTATGCAAGTTTAAAGAACCGATTTACAAAAAGTGGCATGATAGACAAGATTGCAAAGAAACATGATTTGATAGGTTGGACTATCGGAAACTTTTTAGATGGTCATTATCGTGCGAAAGACGGAAGTGATTTTAACGAACGCAGTATATCTGTTGAAATTGTCGGCATTGACTTTGATACTTTAATAAGTGTTGCAGAGGATTTGTGCAGAGATTTCAAGCAGCAGAGTGTTTTGGTTAAATCGTACGATACAGGACATATATACTTTGTAAACCCAGAAAAGGTAGAAAAAGAACAATAACACTTATTTTAGTATATATTTAGATAGAAAAAAAATTTAGTTATGGAAGATTTTAAAGACTTTGTTCATGATTTCGGGCAAGAATATCTTGATGAAAACAATCCTGATTATTTTGTAGTATCAATGGATTATTTTGACGAGTGTTACGCAAATCATAGCCCGTGTTGAGTATTGCAATGAGCATAAGAAATGAACAGACTGAACAATCTTCCTCCGCTTTTTATGAAAAAAGTGTTACTTTTGCATGTTTTTACAAGAAAAAAAGAAAATGCAACAGACAATATTTTTAACAGGTGCCACAGGCACTATGGGTTGGGCGGGATTGCAAGAATTGTTACAATATCCGGAAAATTATCGTGTTCGCATTTTAGCCCGTCCCAGCAAAAAAAACAAGAAAAAATTAGCATCCCTTGTTGACAAAATTGACATTATTTGGGGTGATTTAACTAACTACGAAGATATTTTAAAAGGGGTGTCCGGTGCTGACATCGTGTTGCATGTTGGTGGCATGGTCAGCCCACAAGCTGACTACAAACCTATAGAAACTCGTCGTGTAAATATCTCGGCCGCCAATCACATCAAAAATGCCGTGCTCGCCCAAGGCGAGCAACAACCAAAGGTGGTTTATATCGGCTCCGTTGCCCAAATGGGAGACCGCCGAGAGCCTTTGCATTGGGGACGTACCGGAGACCCACTCTGCGTATCCCCTTACGACCATTATGGACTTACAAAAGTAGAAGCAGAACGAATTTTAACCGATAGCGGCATTAAAACATGGGTAAGTCTTCGACAATCGGGCATTCTATACCCTGCCATTCTAAAAAACTACGATCCCATTATGTTTCACGTGCCGATTCGTGGCGTATTGGAATGGACAACTATAGAAGATAGCGGTCGTTTGTTGGAACGAATATGCCGTCCCAATGTTCCTGACGAATTTTGGAATCGCTACTATAATATCGGCAGCGGCAAACAATACCGCATCAACAACTATGAATTTGAATGCCTCTTGCTTGACGCCATTCATTGTCCCCCACCGGAAAAAATTTTTAATACCCATTGGTTTGCTACCCGCAATTTTCACGGAATGTGGTATTTAGATGGGGATATTTTAGAAAACTATTTACATTTTCGTGCCAATATACCTATCAAAGAATATTTTCAACAAATGAGCCATAGCAAAAATCTTCCATGGGGTATCCGATTGGCACGCATGACGCATATGGCAAAATGTGTACCGCATATTGTCAAATTAGCCATGTACGCTATGGCAACAAAAAAAATTCACGGCACACAAACGTGGATTAAAGAAAACAATTCACTTCGCATTGCCGCCTACTATGGCTCCATAGAAAAATACCATGCCATTCCCGATTGGAAACACAGCGATATAAGTCACAACAGCGAGCAGGCTGTCATTCTTGACCATGGATACGACGAAAAAAAGCCTATGTCGGAATTTACTCTCAACGACATGCAGAAAGCCGCCGAATTTCGTGGGGGAAAATGCCTAAGCGACCATATGATACAAGGCGACTGGGAAACACAATTGGAATGGCAATGTGCAGAAGGACATACTTTTAAAGCCTCCCCGAGATTGATATTACTTGGTGGACATTGGTGTCCGCAGTGTTTTCCAAAGCCTTATGCCGACCAACCAGACTGCCGTCCATGGCAATGGGATAAAATAGCCCGCAAAAATCCCTTTTTTGCTCAACTATGGTCCCCACTACACGATGACAACGAAGACAACGTGTACGATAAACATATTTTTGACGGCTGGGAATAAATTAATATTTTTAAAATTTTCCATGCTACCATTGCACTGAAATACACTTTTTAAATAAGTATATTTCAGATAATTAGGTTGATGTTTAAAAGAAAAAGAAAAAGAAAAACAATAACATCAACCTGTCAACGTTATTTGTCAATAAAATAACCCATTTTTTAATAACAACACAAAATCTAATTTCATGAAAAAATTTTTGTTAATCATCACTTGTGCCATGTTGGTTTCCGGATGTGCAACGGGAAGTTTTGTATCAAGCAGTCCCAAAGCCAAAAGAGACACTTCTACAACAATCATGCAGTGTTATTATTTTCCGGAAAAACCGGACAAAGCCTACGATGTTATCGGGCACGTAGAGGCAAGCGGTTTTGTTTTCTCCTCCAACAAACAATTAGTCTATGCCTTGCAAAAACAGGCACGCCAACAACAAGCCGATGCCATCATTAATGTCAGATTTGCCTATATACCTGCACTCTTGATAGGAATTCCCTATGCAGAAGGAGATTTGATTAAATATCGGTAATCAAAAAAGAGAGGAGTCTTTTTCGACTTCTCTCTTTGTATATTTTGCAATCACTTTGTAAAATATTTATCCATTCATTACAAAGCAAGCATTCAATTATCCATTTAGAAAAACTCCTTCACAAATCTCATACTATTCGGGTCATCAGGAATATATGGAATTGTTACATCTATAATGAATATCTTCCTTTTCTTATTTTTATACATTGACAAATCCCATGGAGCAAGGTTTGCCACTCTAAAAAACTCCTTGCCGATATTTGTTTTGTCATAGGTTTTGAGTCTCGTATTATTTTTATCGTAATATTGTGCCGGCTCACAGATGGTTTTTACCCTACCGAGCGTGTCAATAATACATATTATTTGTAGGCGACCTTTTGGTAAATTTGTGTTAGTGACTAAGTCTAATTTCAAATTTTCATTGAAAAACTGGCGGCATGCCTCTATACCTCCTTTAAATGGAAGCCACTCTTTTTGATTGTCAGACGAAGAAGTATTTTCTTGTCCATATAAGGAAAACAAGCATACACACAGAAAAGCCGATAATAAAAAACGAAGTTTAGCCATAATATTTTTTTTATTAATAATTACGTTGCAAAGATATAATTTTTTTTATTAATAATTAATTAGGTTGCAAAAATAAAAAATTATATCTTTGCAAAATGATTTGCAAGACTATTGTGCAAAAAATAATTTTTTAACAAAAGTTGTATTTGTAACTTGAATGTATTGGATTCAAAACGTGAACTTATGAAACGACCGGAATTGCTTGTTTTCAATCTGTTTCTGCTGTTGTGCGTCGCATCCTGTGGCGGATTCAAGTCCCATACCAATGCAAAAATCATGGACGAGATTCTCAAGACCGACATGTCGCACCGACTGATTATGCCTGACACCATCCTTGTGGAACCCGACTATGATTCCGAAACGGAGGAATACCTCTTCAACGAAAAGGCCTTCAAGCCGCGATGGTTCGAGCCGATCGGTTTCCGGGGCAGCGACTGCCAGCGTTTCTACATCCACTATGATTCTGTCTGGCACAAAGGCAACGGGGTGTATCGGGTTGAAGGACGCACCCGCTACAAAGACACTATCCGGCTCTTTTCCGGCAAAATCTGGTTGGACTCCCTGCAGCTGTATGACAATGACTGGATGCCTAAAAATTGCTGTTCGGGCTTCCTGTATGGTCACTATGAATTTGAGGAAGACAGGTTTTCCGGTGGCGGCTTCTTGTCGGGAAAGATGCGAATCGGTTTTGCCAAGGTGAACGGACTGTTTTATTACGACGCCACCGAACTCGTGTCCGATGGATACGAGAACAGCCAATACGAAGGGATTTGGTCGTCGGGGACGGATATTTCCGTTTGGGAGAAGTGCAACTGGGGCGACTTCCGGATACCGGATTCCAAAGCATTGGATATCGGAGCAAGAGAGTTTTCACCCTGCACCGAATATCTGGAGAGGGGCTGGCACATCTACACCTATTGTTTTGAAGACAATGACTCGTTGCAGAAACTTTGCAAATCGGACAAACAATGGTTTGCGCATGACAATGACTGGTTTGTCCCCTATTCCTGCAAGCTGCAGCGTTATTTCAACGAATATGGCTGTGAAGACAAACATCCTTCCGCAAAGGATGTGCTGGCTGTCATCCTAGCGAGCGACGAGGAGTTTGGGATTTGGTATGACATTGCGGAGGGAACGTCAGTGGGGGACAGATATTTGTGGCCA
The DNA here is from genome assembly GCA_002309475.1 of Bacteroidales bacterium UBA1215. Taxonomy (GTDB): domain Bacteria; phylum Bacteroidota; class Bacteroidia; order Bacteroidales; family WCHB1-69; genus UBA1205. The sequence continues at coordinate 399 of DBXJ01000033.1, read as the reverse complement.
CGGATAATAGATTATGCACGAGCCGATAGCACCGGCATCCTATTCGCCTACATGCGCATGGGTGAATTTTCGGACGGATATATTGCTGAAGGAGTTTTTGACGATTATATAGAATTGAGGAAAGCCTATCCCACCCTTTTCGACCAATACCGCAAACAATTGTCCACAAGATGGAACGAGACTTTTGATGAATGGGAGAAAGAGTACGGAGACTGATTTCCTGCAAGGGCGGGATGCACGCAGACAGTGGAATGCGTAAAAAATCACTTTCTATAACATCAAATTTTAGCCATGGAAAAATGGATTGAAAGAGAATTTAAAAGAGCGGAGAAAAACCTCCGCAACAAAAAAAGGAATTGTTTTATTAAACCACACTCCAAATGAATAAAAAAAGATCCG
>DBXJ01000077.1:63741-64346 GCA_002309475.1 Bacteroidales bacterium UBA1215 | reverse complement strand
AATACATGTAATAACCGATGTATATCCAGTGAACGTAGTTTCCATTGCGAGTAACGTGAATCGTGTGGGTAGCATCATCAAAAAGAAAGAAAGATGAAAGCAGAATTGATTCAATTTACAGAAGATCAATTGGTTGCAAAGAAGCAACACCCTGCATTTTCCGCAGGAGACACCGTAACAGTAACCTACAGAATTGTAGAAGGTAACAAAGAACGTTTGCAAGCATATCAAGGAATAGTGCTTCAAAGAGTAGGTAGCGGTGCAACAGAAACATTTACAGTAAGAAAAATTTCCAACGGAATAGGCGTAGAACGTATATTCCCGGTTAATTCTCCATTCATCGACAGCATTGTTGTCAACAAACGAGGAGTAGTTAGAAGAGCAAGAATATTCTATTTGAGAAACTTAACCGGTAAGAAAGCACGTATTAGAGAAAAAAGATCATAATACGTTTTTAACATCAAAAGTCCCTCTATCGGGGCTTTTGCTTATTATAAATTTCAAAAATAAATTATTATGGCAACAACAGCAGATTTTAAGAATGGATTGTGCATAGAATACAACAACGACTTGTGGTCAATAGTTGAATTCCAACATGTTAAACC
>DBXJ01000077.1:3470-63682 GCA_002309475.1 Bacteroidales bacterium UBA1215 | reverse complement strand
GCAGGTGTAAAAATCGATTTGGCAAGAGTGGAACGTCGTCCTTACCAATTTTTATACAAAGAAGGAGACATGTATAACTTTATGCACGCAGAAACTTTCGAGCAAATAGCCATCGAAGAAAGCATGATTTCCAATCCCGGCTTGTTGAAAGAAGGTCAAACAGTGGAAATGATGTATCATACTCAGTCGGAAACTCCGCTTACATGCGAAATGCCTGCATTTGTAGAGTTGCAAGTAACTTATACCGAACCGGGTGTAAAAGGTGATACTGCTACCAATGCTTTGAAAAGAGCCGTTGTAGAAACAGGTGTGGAAGTTATGGTGCCATTGTTTATCAATGAAGGAGAACGCATCAAAGTTGATACACGTACCAATCGTTACGCAGAAAGAGTAAAAGAATAACAAAAAATGATTTTTGAACAACCTATATCTGTAAAACAATTAGTTGACATTATCGGCAACCATGTAAAAATTGTCGGTGACGAAAATGGCATGGTTCATGGTGTCAACGAAATTCACATGGTAGAAGATGGTGATGTTACCTTTGTGGATCTTGCAAAATATTATGAAAAATCATTAAAAAGCAAGGCCGGTTTCATCATCATTGACAAAGTGCCTGAAGACAGACATGGTAAAACTTTGATAGTTTCAGACAATCCTTTTAGAGATTATGTGAAAATAGTTAAACATTTTCGCCATTTTCATCCACAAGATGTTTACATTCACCCGACAGCAAAAATAGGTGAAGGAACTATTCTTCAACCGGGTGTTTTTGTCGGTGAAAATGTTACCATAGGCAAAAATTGTATCATACATGCCAATGTCAGCATATACGACCATACTATTATCGGCAACAATGTCATCATTCAATCCAATAGTGTGATAGGCGGCGAGGCATTCTATTTCAAACATCGTGAAGATTGCTGGGATAAGATGGAGTCTTGTGGTAGAACGGTCATAGAAGACAATGTGGAAGTAGGAGCTTTGTGTGCCATAGATAAAGGGGTTTCCGGAGATACTTTTGTAGGTGAAGGCACCAAATTCGACAATCATGTACAAGTAGGTCACGATACTTCTATCGGTAAAAGATGTTTGGTGGGAGCACATTCTGCTATTGCAGGCGTTACCAAAATAGAAGACGATTGTGTGATTTGGGGACGCGTTTCTATCAACAAAGATCTTGTCATTGGTAAAGGAACTGTCATTTTGGCCATGTCGGGCGTAGATAAATCTGTGCCTGCCGGTGGCAAAGTACTTTTCGGTGTGCCGGCAACAGAAGTGAATAAGAAATGGAGAGAATTGGCAGCCTTGAGAATGTTGCCCGATTTGATGCAGGAAATTCACACTTTGAAAGAAGAAATAGCCGCATTAAAGAAAAAATAATTGCGGAATATAAAGATTTATTTCATGATACTTACTAGTGGGCGGAATCTTTCCGCCTGCACTTTTTTATATAATATTTGTAAAATAAAAAACACGATTACTCGTTAACAATATATTAGAACATTTGTTGTGGGTAGAAAATTATTGATAATAATCTTTATGTTGCCATGGTGTTTATTGGCACAACGCAAGGCGGAATTTGCCGTCTTGGAAGATTCTATTATCCGTATTCATCAACAAATGCTGTCGGAACCTATCATGGAAAATCGCTATCAAATGAATGAGCAATTGCTTTATTTGTTTGAAGAGGTGTTGGGGATGAAAAATTCTTTTCATTATAAATTCGATTCTTTGAAAACCATTTCCGTGTTGACATCGCCCGACAAAAATGTGCGGTTGTTTACTTGGTATGTTTTGGATGACCGTAACAATTGCGAATGCTTCGGCTTTCTGCAGGCTTATAGCGAACAGCAAAAACGTTATTTGGTTTTTCCCTTGACAGATAGGAGCAAAAAAATCTCCAATCCCTCTTCGCAACGCTTGACACATAATTCTTGGTTTGGTGCCATGTATTATAAATTGTTGCAGACAGAATATGGCGGCAAAACCTACTATACCTTGTTGGGGTGGAGCGGCGGCAACATGTTTTCACAGTACAAAGTGATAGAAGTATTGTCGTTAAGTAACAAAGGCACACCTACCTTTGGTGCACCCTTGTTCAAAGGCTACAACAAAACCAAACCGATGCGTATCATATTCGAATATGTCCGCAAAGGAGCCAAATTGCAATTGGATTATAGTCGTGAATATTATTCCAAACGGTCGGAAAAGAAGGATAGAAAAACCAATAAATATACTTACGATACTATTCCGGCGGATATGATTATCTTCAATCGTTTGATACCTTTGGACGAATCATTGGCAAAAATTCCACAATATTATGTTCCGGAATCTTCATTGAATGATGCTTTTATGGAGACTGACGGTCGCTGGGTGTTCAAGCCCGGAGTGGAGGGTAGAAATAAAGACAATAAGGAACTGGTGCCAAGGGAACATAAAAATAGAGAATACTACAAACCTGTTGAGTAACTATTTCTTTTTGTGATTGTTGATAAAGAAACAAGCATTTTGATTTTTCTTTTTCTGAGCATTGGTCTCACAAAATATCTTTTTGCCCGTATAAGGGTCTAATCCGGTATAATACATAGTTGACGAAAGTGTCATGGGGGTGGGGGTAAAATCTTGCACTTGCTCAGGATGATAGCAGATTTGTTTCATCTTTTTTGCCAAATTGACCATATCTGCATAGGTGCAACCGGGGTGAGAAGAGATAAAATACGGTATCAATTGTTGGTTGAGGTGGTATTTGGCATTGATGGTGTCAAAATGTTGTTTAAATTGCAAAAAATGCTCAAAAGATGGTTTTCTCATGCAGTCAAGGACGTGTTTTTCAGTGTGTTCTGGTGCTATTTTCAATCTGCCGGATACATGATTGCGGATAACCAATTCACAATATTGGTCAATATGATATGCTTTATTGACGGCAGCTTGGTCACATAGCAATAAATCGTAGCGTATGCCACTGCCGATAGTAATTTTTTTCACACCTTTGATGCGACAGGCTTTTTGATACAATTCTATCAGCGGAAAGTGGTTGAAATTTAAATTCTTACATTTTTCCGGAAATATACAGGAAGGTCTTTGGCAGGTATTGCAGAGTTGTTCGTTGTTGCCTTTCATCTTGTACATGTTGGCGGAAGGGCCTCCCAAATCGCTAATGTAACCTTTAAAATAGGGCATTTGGCTTACTTTTTCCACTTCCGATAAGATAGATTTTTCACTGCGGCTGGCAATAAATTTGCCTTGATGGGCGGAAATGGTGCAAAAACTGCATCCCCCGAAGCATCCACGATGAATATTGATAGAGTTTTGTATCATCAAAAATGCCGGAATGTCGCCTTTTTTGTCGTATTTCGGATGTGGCAAGCGGGTAAAAGGAAGTTCGTAAACGGCATCTAAATCGCTTTCGCTTATGGTCGGGAAAGGAGGATTGATGACAATATAATGGTCTTGATTGGCTTCTACCAATCTTTTCGGATGTTTCTTGTTGGATTCAATTTCAAAAAGTTTGAAGTTGTGGGCAAAACTTTCTTTCGACTTCTGACAATGTTGAAAACTATGTAAAAACAATGTATTGTTGTCGCTTAGGAAGTCTTGTTGCGGAATTTTGTAGCCAATTTGTGCAATTTGATAGAAATCGGATTTTTTTGCCTTGGGATTTTTTCTAAAAATTTCCAAAATGGCTTTTATCGGTTGTTCTCCCATACCATATATCAGCAAGTCGGCTTGGCTGCTGTCTAAAATACTTGGCATGAGTTGGTCAGACCAGTAGTCGTAGTGGGTGAGGCGGCGGAGAGAGGCTTCTATGCCACCGAGAATGATTAGGCTATCGGGATATAATTTTCTTACTATATTAGAATAGACTGTTGTGGCATAGTCGGGGCGAAAACCGCTGCGGTTGCCGGCAGTATAGGCGTCGGTGGAGCGGAGCCGTTTGGCGGCCGTATAATGGTTGACCATTGAATCCATATTGCCGGAGGTGATGGCGAAAAATAAATTCGGTTTGCCAAACTTTTTAAAATCTCGTAAATCGTCCTGCCAATTAGGTTGTGCAACAATGGCTACTTTAAATCCTTCTCTTTCAATCACTCTTCCGATAATAGCAGTTCCAAATGAAGGATGGTCCACATAGGCATCACCGGATATGAGCACCACATCCACACTATCCCAGCCATGTAGTGCAAGTTCTTTTTTACTTAACGGCAACCATTGTTTCAAGTCAGCCATTATAGTGCTTCTTTTTGAAATTTCAAACTGGAAAGATAACTGAGTTTATAGAGATTGAAAAGTGTGAGATTAGGGTGTGAACCATTGAAATTTTTAAGCATTAACTGATTGAAAGTATGATAAAACATACTGCCTACCCATACCATTTTTGTTTTTTCTAACACATGGTAGTATTTCAACAAACGAATTTCTTTGGTCAACAAAGGTTTGTCTTCGTATTGATTGAGGAGAATACGCAAATTTTCAACGCCATAGCGTGTTTTTTGAATGTATTGCTGGTTGTCATTGATATCCAAATGATAAAGCGGATTGTCAATATGTTGCACGGTAATACCTTTTTTTGTCAATTCTATGCCGAAAAGGGTGTCTTCGTGTCCGTAGTGTTTCAGCATTTCATTGAATTGAATTGACATAAATAAATCCTTTGAAATCAAGAAATTGAAGGTGTGGAATTGAGAGTTGGGTTGCTTGCGTCTTTCTTTGGCAGGGCGTTCTTCACAAACGATGCCATAAGTCCAGCGAAGTTTATAAGCCGGTTTTACTTTTATTTTCTTATATTGTATGCCGCCATACACCACCACAGGATTTTGTTGGCAGAAAGGAATATAGCGTTCTAAAAATTTTCCGTCTACAGGTTCACTATCACAATCCATAAACAGCAAGTGCTTGTATTTGGCAGCGCGTGCCAATAGATTTCTGGAAACGGCACGACCTGCATTGGAGGGCAATGCCCGCAAAGTAACATTGTCTAGTAATTTCAATTCTTGGTTGAATTCTTTGATGCGTTCATCGGTGGAGGCATCGTCCAAAAGGAGAATTTCAAATGCTATGCCTAAGTTGGTAGCCTGTTTGTGGAGTTCTGCCACTAAACTTCTAACGTCCCAATTATAGACAGGAATAAGGATTGACAACATGTTTATTCAAATACTTTTCCATCTTCGATTTTAACAACACGAGATGGTATTTGGTTGATAATTAGATAATCGTGAGTGGCAACAAGAACGGAGGTGCCTTGTTTGGCAATATCTCTAAACAAGGCAAAAATGTCGTAGGAGGTGTCCGGGTCAAGGTTGCCGGTTGGTTCGTCTGCCAAAATAATTTCAGGATTGTTGATCAAGGCACGTGCTATGCAGACCCTTTGCAATTCTCCGCCGGAAAGTTGGTGGGGCATTTTGTAGCCCTTGGTTTTTAATCCCACCATGGTGAGAATGTCTTCTATACGTTCATCACGTGCAACCTTGTCTTTCCAACCAGTCACCTTGGTGATAAATTTCAAATTTTCGTATACATTTCTATCTTGTAGAATTTGAAAATCTTGGAAAACAATGCCTAATTTTCTACGAAGTTTTTGAATATGTTTTGATTTGATGGCACGAAGGTTGAAGCCGGCGACCTGTACTTCTCCATTGACAGCGGGAACATCGCCATAGAGCAGTTTCAACAGGTTGCTTTTGCCGGAACCTGTCTTGCCAATCACATATACAAATTCTCCTCGATTGACGGTGAGATTGATATCGTTGAGGATTAAATTCTTGCCTTGATAGATGTCGGCATGTGAAATATAAATAACCGGTTGATTGGCTTCGTTGCCGGTGGCAGTATTTTCTTTTGCAACTGCTTGGTCTGTTGCTTCAACAGTTTCCGCTTGTTCGCTTGCTTGTGCAACAACTTCTTGATTGTTTTCTTGTTCTTGATTCGGAGTGTTTTCTAATTCCATTGCTAAAAATATATCTTGCAAAGGTACGAAAAATTATTGATATAAAATCAATAATTTCATTTTTTTTATAACAAGTATAAGTTCAATGTTGGAGTAAAAAATGTCTTTATTTAATTTTTTATGTTTTTTTGTTATATATTTGTAACATCATTAATACTATTAATGGCAATAGAATTAGTTTTTAACATATAGAATTGATAAAAAGTAGAATAACATAAACGGAAGAAGTTGAAAATCCATAAGAGAGTAGGCGAAAATTTTAAATGAATTCAAAATGATAAAACAAAGTAAAAAAGATAGTAAAGGTCTTTCAAAGTTTACTGTAGAAGTATATACTAAAGGTGCCCGTGAAATTTGTCTTATTCCCATTCCTTCAAATGAAAAAATTAACACTATTACGGAGAAAAAAGCATATAAACTAAGAGACACGGCAGATAATATAGCATATATAATGGATCAGGCATTTCCGGAAGAGTGTGATATAGATTTCTTTATTAGTGTAAAAGACGAAGACGGAAATTATGTTTATAATAAGGAGGAAGAAAGCATGGAATTGTGCGAATTCTATGGAGTGGAAGATTTTTATGAGAATAAAAAATGGATAGCTTTAGGGAATGAATTAAGCAAACCTATAGTGTCCATTCCGGAAGGTCGTTATATTTTAATAGAAACCATTGAAAAAAGAAGGTATCAGACCTTCGTAATAATGGATGACAAATTCCATCTTGATAAGTTTTTTTTCCTACCATATTCAGATGATGCTGTCTTAGGGTTGTTGGATTCGGATAGTTGGAATAGCGTACATAATTTTATTTATGATAAAAAAATATAAAACCGGAAATAAGCGATGACGGATGTTTATTTTGGGGTGATAACATATATGTGGTAGAAAAAAAACAATATTGTTGGGAAACTATTCGTCAGATTCGTTAATCATTAAATGGAAGAAGCAGAAAATTTCCAAAAAGTGTACAAATAATAAAGAAGGAATACTATAAGAACAAAAAGCAATGTAAAGATTTTTTTTAATACAACTAATTGATAATCATATATATATTGGCAACAAAAAAATTATAGAAAAAAGAAATTGGTATTAGAAATTTGATTATTTTTGCAAAATAAAATAAAGCCAAAATTGGTAGTTTTAATACAACTTTAGTTACTATAAAAACCTCACGATGTGTAGGGAATCGTTAATAACATTATGAAAGAAAAACATACACTCATGTTGGAAAAGTATATAAAAATCATGTTTGGCAAACGAGCTTTTTATCTACCTCGAATTCCAGCCAACGTATATTGTAAAGATGCCAATACCATTTATATTGATATGGCCGATATGGATGAGTATGTCATTGTTGATGGTATTCGCTGTTATTATTGTGTTACTTATCATGCTGATAAAGATACAGTTGACACTCATTTAAAGGATTATACCATTGATGGTATGGTATGTGAACGAACATGTCCTTTTTCGTTTTCTCTTACAGATCGGGAATTTTCATATGGTACAAGGCAGACATGGATAGTTGTTCCCAGACGGGATTATTCGGAATTAACATCGGTATTTCTGGAGGAACACAAAGAGTTAAACGCAAGAGTTGTCAAATTTCTTAAACAGCATCCTGAGACTTTTGAGCAAATAAGTGTCAAAGAATGGCTCTTTTTGAGTGGCGAAATTGATAATGGTTTTTCCGAACATGATTGGTTGCCAAAATCAATTTCTAGTATTTTTGAACGTAAAGAAGTCGATAATATGCCATTGCAAAATACAGATCACATTGTAAAGTTGAAAAAAATCAACAAAGAGGAAAAAATAATTGGAATGAATAGTGGTTATATTCTGCGTTCAGATGCTTTTTCGGAAGATGTGGAATTGGAAGAAGTTGATTTTCAACATATCACTCAAATTCGTTCCGAAGCTTTTCAGGATTGCACATCTTTGACAACTATCTCTTTTGATGAGTCTTTGAAACATATAGATTCAAAAGCATTTATAGGTTGTACAGCATTGCAGAAGATTATATTTCCAAGCACCTTGAAGGAAGTTGAATTTAGATTAGGTGGAGCAGTCAAGATATCACCACACAATATATCTTCTAAAGATTTTATCGAAAGTCTGCAACATGGCTATGCGATAGACCTATACTATAAAGGTGAATATCGTGATGACTTTTGGGATTAACATACGGACATCTCTAAAATAGATAAAAGTTTAATAATCAAATAATAAGCATATATTTACCATTAATAATTTTAAAAAATGAAGCGAAATTTAAATCAAACGCAAAAAAAGAGTGGTCCCTCCTATAGCATAGAGAAAGACGGGAAAGAAATTAGTGTACCATTTGGATATTTGCCAGAAATAACGAATTTGTTAGATGGTCTTCGTGGAAAAGACCTGACGAGAGAAAATATTCACCAAATAAGGGAATGGAAAACAAACCGCCCTTCGGAGATAACGGACGAAACTTTGGACAATCTCAATAAGTTAAAATCACTTAGAAAATTAGATGAGGCTAAGACCAGAGATGTGTTAACCGATCTTCTTTCAACAGGAGGTGTCGGGCTTCCTATGGCATCTACTTATCTACGGTTTTTAAATCCGAGTGTGTATCAAATTATAGATGAACGAGCTTTTAGAGCTGCTTATGATTTTGAACCTGTAGATAATTACAAAAATGTTAAAGATAATGGAACACTAATAGATATCTATATAGATTATCTCAATAAATTGTATGAAATAGAGAAATATGGCTATCATGGTTATAGAGTTCAATTTGAGGATTTAGATAGATTTTTGTATGATTTTGACAAATTTGTAGGAAATAAAATAGGTAAGAGACCTTTGTTGAAAAAAGGTGATATTGAAAATAAGTTGGAAGAATGGATGAAAGAATTAGATAGATAGTATTAATTACTATAGGAAAATTTTTTCATGATACCAAAAATCCGGTGTCAATTTCGTACAATCCATCTCGCTTGGATAACTTATTTACAAACTAGTATATTTTAAAGGGAACAAATTATGTTTTCTATGAAATCGGATATTGGTTGTCATAGGGAAATTGACAAAAAAAATAGGAGGTGATTATTTAACTCACCTCCTATTTATTAATGAAGATGTGTTTTCAGAGTAGTTTAATCGACTTCAAACTCCGGCTCAACTCCTTCATAGTCACCAAGGTGTGATGTCGTATTAATCTTTTTACGCTTGTATAGAATTGATGTGGCCTCAATCCAAACCGGATATTGCGGAAACTCCTTAACGGACTTTTGGAGGTGGAGTTTAGAAGGATCAAACTCCTCATTATCTTTCAATTGAATTTCATAATTTACTATAGCGGAGGGATCTTCGTCTTCACCGACCTCTACAGGTAGACCCTGTTCGCGAGAATTAAATTGGGAGCGAAGCAGGTTGCGAACAATTGTATCTTCTCCTATTTCATTTTGGATATCCTTGCGTTTGCCATCAATAGTAGCACTTATGGAATCAATTTTACCAAAACCAAAAGCCATATAATAATTGTCCCAAAAATCTTCCTTTTCTGTACAGTAGCACACGATTTTTAATGTGCCTTCAATTGTTATTTTTACAGTTTTCATATTTGAATATATTTTAAAAAGTTAATATACTTTTATAACGCAGGATTGAGTGGGAAATTGTGTAACTTAAAAAAAATGTAGGAAGTTAAATTTTATTCTATCTCATGGACGTCCAAATAATGAAGTGTTATTTTGTCTTATAATTCTTTATTGTTTTTCAATCGTTTGGCGGCAATAATAGCAAAGGGTGTTGCTGTCAGGAAGGTGAGTATGTCAGCAATTGCTTGTGTGGCAATCAGTCCGTTGAGACCATATAGTGGGGGAATGGTGCATATCACCAGCAGGAAAAAGATTCCTTGCCGGCAGGCAGACAAAAAGGTGGCCGGTATCACTTTGCCGGTGGTTTGCAATAACATATTGGTAGGGGTGGTTAGTCCGTTGAGAATAAATACTGCACACTGCCACCGCAGGACCTTTGTGCCGATAATTATTAAATCAGCATCTGCATCTCTAAATATGGCTATCAATTGTGGAGCAAATATATAGCCGAATATACTCATGAGCAACAAGAGCAGGGTGGAAAATGTCATGGTAAACAAGTAAGATGCTCTTACCCTGTGAAACAATTTAGCTCCATAGTTGAACCCGCATACGGGTTGGAAGCCTTGTCCAAGACCTAAGATAATGGCAAAGGCGAACATCATAATACGGGAAACAATGGCAAAGGCGGCAATGGTAGAGGCTTCTAAGCCGGTTTGTGCATAGAAGGCAGCCGCACGATTGAGGCAAATGGTTGAAAAACATATCAATCCTTGTCGGCACAAGGACGGCAAACCGCCACGAGTGATTTCCTTGTAGGCATGCCAAGTAGGTTGGAAATTTTTGAATTGCAGGTGAACATTGCCGTCTAATCGTGTGCCACGCAGTAACAACAACCATGCAAACAATTGACTGCAAGCAGTTGCAATAGCTGCCCCGCGAACACCCCAATGCAAGCCAAAAATGAAAATGGGGTCTAAAATCATATTTAGAATGGCACCGGATGCCAATCCTATCATAGCATATTGTGCACTCCCTTGTAGTCTGAGTTGGTTGTTGAGTGTCAAAGAAGACATCATAAAAGGAGTGGCAATCAAAATGTATGTCAAATATTGGTTAGAATAGTCTTTTATATCCGGTGTGGCACCCAAAAGTTGCGAAAGTGCCGGCAAAAAGCACAATCCCAATATGCTTGCCATGAGTCCGATGAGAAAAGAAGAACCAAAACCTGTAGCCGCCATCTGTTCAGCGTTTTGGTATTGTCGGGCACCGAGAACTCTTGACATATAGTTGCCTGAACCGTGCCCGAAATAAAATCCGAAGGCTTGTATAAAAGTCATGTATGCAAACGAAACTCCTACACCGGCAGTGGCTTCTGTGCTCAAATGCCCGATAAATGCCGCATCTACAACATTGTACAAGGCTGTCACCATCATGCTGATAATGGTTGGCAATGCCATTCTCAGTACTAACGGCTTTATTGCAGTTTGTGTCATCAAGAGATATTTTTCATCTCTTTTGATGTTGTCGTGTGTTTGCATGCAAAAATATGATAACTAATTTGCAAAAATATCATTTTTATTGTTAACAAAAGGAAGGTAGGACGGAAAATCAGTCAAACGACGAGTCGGCATGGAAGAAAAATGAGCGGATATTCGTATTTTTTTACTACCTTTGCAGTTTGAAATGTTTAACAAAATTTGCATTTTTGATTGAAAATGCAGTTAAGATAAGAAAATGAAAGTAGATTATTTGGTTATAGGAACAGGCGTAGCTGGGTTGAGTTTTGCATTGAAGGCAAGCAAATTCGGGAAAGTTTGCATGATAGCAAAAGACAATGCAGAAGAAACTTCCACAAAATACGCTCAAGGCGGTATCGCAGCGGTTATGTACGACCCCGATACCTACGCAAAGCATATCAAAGATACCATGATAGCGGGTTGTGAGTTGTCAGATCCGGAAATAGTGAGAATTACCATTACCGAATCCACTGCAAGGGTGAAAGAATTGGTAGAGTGGGGAGTGGATTTTGACAAAAATCGAACGGGAAAATTTGATTTGGCCCGAGAAGGAGGGCACTCAGAATTCAGAGTTTTGCACCATAAAGATGAAACAGGATTAGAAATTGAACAAAAATTATATCAAAAGGCAAAAGAAAATGCCAATATAGAGATATTGGAAAATTATTTTGCCGTGGAACTAATCACCCAGCATCATTTGGGAGTAAAAGTTACCAAGCATTCGTCCGATATTTGTTGCTATGGGGCTTATGTTTACAATCCTCATAGCAAAAAGGTAGAGACATTTTTGGCAAAAATTACCGTTGTTGCTACAGGCGGAATTGGCAATATTTATGGCAATACCACCAATCCGCGTGTTGCCACCGGTGATGGCGTGGCCATGGTACATCGTGCAAAAGGTGCAGTAAGAGGTATGGAATTTGTTCAATTTCATCCCACCACTTTGTACAATCCCAACGAGAGACCCGCATTTTTAATCACCGAGGCGTTGAGAGGTGCCGGTGCAGAATTGAAAGACTGGCATGGCAATGCTTTTATGAAAAAATATGACGAAAGAGGTTCTTTGGCACCGAGAGATATTGTGTCAAGAGCTGTTGACCACGAAATAAAAATCAGTGGTGAAAGTCACGTGTTTTTAGATGCCCGTCATCTGGAAAAATCGGTGTTTTTCAATCATTTCCCCAATATCTATAGCAAATGTTTGTCAATAGGTATTGATGCTACAAAAGATATGATACCGGTGGTTCCTGCAGCACATTATTCCTGTGGAGGCATTTGGGTGGACAAGTGGGGCAAAACTTCCATCAATCATTTATATGCTTTGGGAGAATGCTCTTCTACGGGTTTGCATGGTGCCAATCGTTTGGCATCAAATTCCTTGTTGGAGGCATTGGTATTTTCTCATCGTGCATGCGAACATTCTTCAAACTTGTTGCCAAACATTGATTTCCAAGAAGGCATTCAAGATTGGAATGCAGAAGGGACAGTTTCCAACGAAGAAATGATTTTAGTAACACAAAGTGTCCGTGAATTGCAAGCCATGATGAGTTATTATGTAGGAATTGTCCGTTCCGACCATCGCTTGCAACGGGCTTTTGATAGATTGAATATTATTTATAGAGAAACAGAAGATTTATATCAGCATTCTGAAGTCACTAAACCGATTTGTGAATTGAGAAACATGATTTGTACCGCTTATTTGATTATTCGCGAGGCAATGAAACGAAAAGAAAGTTTAGGCTTGCATTATTCTATTGATTATCCACCAAAAAATAACGAATAAAAACAAACACATGAAGAATTTTAAAGTATTTATTGCAGTAGTAGCTCTTGGTTTGTTGGCAGCATGTGCCAATAAAGAAAATGAGCCGAAAATTTACACCGTGGACGAATTGTCATCCATCATGGGACAATTAGTAGATTCCACCATTAATGTGCAAGGAGTAGCCAAACATATTTGTGCGGTAAGTGGCAGAAAATTAATGTTAGGCAGTGACTCTTCTGAGGAAACCATAACAGTTTTCACCAAAGACGGCAATGCACCTTTTGACAAAGAAACCATTGACAAACATTACACTATTAACGGAATTGTAAAAGTGATGTTGGTAGTGGATGAAGATTATTTAAATCAGTGGGAACAACAAGTTTTGCAAGACACCACGCAAGAAGGACATATTTGTGTTACCGAACAGCAAGGTGTGGATATCAATTCGGAAGAAAATCCGCAATTGCAACAAATAAAAGCCTATAGAGAACAAATAGCACAAAATGGCGGTCAACCATTAACATTCTATTATATAGAATGCCAAGATTATTCCATTAGCGAATAAGATATTATAAGGATGGGTCTGTTACGTGCTGCGTAATATAGATAAAATCAGCAACAGAAAGAGTCTCCGGTCTTTGGTCGAAGATTCTTTTTTTTGTAAAGTCTTCTTCAAAACAAATGTTTTTCAAAGAATTGCGTAGCATTTTTCTTCTTTGATTGAAGGCGGTTTTGACAATTTGTTTAAATATTTTTTCATCGCAGTCGAGATGTTGCACTTGATTGCGTTTGAGTCGTATCACTGCCGATTTTACTTTGGGAGGCGGATTGAAAGCATTTTCGTTGACAGTGAATAAATATTCAATATCGTAGAATGCCTGCAGAAGTACACTTAAAATTCCATACGATTTATTCCCGGCGGCAGAGGCAATGCGTTCTGCCACTTCTTTTTGAAACATGCCGACCACTTCCGGCACTTTGTCTTTCTCATCAAGAATTTTGAAGAGAATTTGTGAGGAGATATTGTAGGGAAAATTGCCGATGATGGAAAATGGCTGCGAAAAAATTTTGTCAAAATCCATTTTCAAAAAGTTTTCTTGCCAAATTCTGCCGCGGAGTTGCGGCAGGTGTTGCTCCAAGTAGGCAACTGACTCTTGGTCAATTTCCACCACATGCAGGCGATAGACATCGTTTTCCAATAAAATGCTTGTCAAGGCACCCATGCCGGGACCCACTTCCAAAACATCCAAGTAGTCGCCCGACAAACTATTGACAATATTGTGGGCAATGGATGTGTCAACCAAAAAATGTTGTCCTAAATTTTTCTTTGCTCTAACGTTGTCTATCATTTTGCAAAGATAACATGCTTATCAATAATGGGTTTTATAATTTGCAAAAGGCTCCAAATGTGCTTTTGCAGATAGATAAAACGTTTATATCCATGCGATAATTTCGCCTTTTTCTACTTTGGTGCCTTGTTCGATACAAGTGTCAACAAGGGTTCCGTCAACAGGAGCCACTACATCTTCCAAACCATAGAATGCCTCAATAGAAGCTATATGGTCGCCTTTTTTGTAGCTTGTTCCCGGTTGTGGTGCCACCGACTTGTCGGTGAAGTCGGCTTCCCAAACGAGTGTTCCGCTTACAGGGGCAATCACCGGAGTGGCATTAGGATATTTGTCGGAAATGTATGCCAAAGTACGTTCCATTTGTTTTTCTTTGGAAACAGGTGCCAAGGCAGCAGCCTTTTCGGCACGTAATTTTGCCAAATCTTCTTCAAAACGTTTTTTGGCAATGCCGGATTTGTAATCCCTATATTGACGGTCGTGCATGGCCAATTCAAACAATTCTTCATCATCCTGACCATAGTCCCAACCATTCTCATCCATCTCTTTTCGATATACATCCAATTGGTTTTCAACCATATCGTGAGGAGTGCCGGTGTAGAATTCCAAATTTTTCTCTTTTGCCAAAGCAATGATTTCGGGAGCAAGCGTGCCGGGAAGTTTTCCGGTTTTTCCTAAAATCATATTCCAACTATCCTTGTCAATACGAGAGAATCGCGGCTCGCCGTTTGCCAGTGAAAAGATATTCATCAATGCAATATTTTTAACATATTGGCTGAAAGGTGTTACCAAAGGAGGATTGCCTAACATAGGCCAAATGTGTTCCACTTCTTGGAATAATTGCACCAAAAGATTGTCAAGAGTTACTTCAGGATGACCATGTTTGCGGTATGCAGCATTGATGGCGGCGTGCATGTCTTTCAAATCCGACATCATAGACCCCATCATTCCACCCGGGAGACCGCATCCGACCAACAAAGAGGTCATAATTTTGTTTCTCGGGTTGATAAATTCTCCCAAAAAATCGTCCATAAACGATTGGTTCAATCTGCGTGCTTCCATGTAAGCGTCCATATTGATATCAGGAACCGTAAAACCCGCATCTTTCAACATGGCACGAATAGTGATAATATCCGGATGAACCATACCCCAAGAAAGTGGTTCCATGGCTACATCAATGTAATCGGCACCGGCACGTGCCACTTCCAACATGGAGGCGACAGAGAATCCGGGACCGGAATGTCCGTGATATTGAACGGCTATATGAGGATATTTGTCTTTGATACATTTTACCAATTTGCCTAATGTAACAGGACGGCCAACACCCGCCATATCTTTTAAGCAAATTTCGTCCGCACCATATTCCACCAATTTGTCCACCACACCCATATAGTATTCCACTGTATGGATAGGAGAATGAGTGATACTTAGTGCCGCTTGCGATATCATGCCGGCTTCCTTTGCATATTTAACGGATAATTCGAGATTTCTATGGTCGTTCAAACCGCAAAAAGAACGCATGATGTCAACGCCTTGGGCTTTCTTTACTTTTGCCATCAATTGGCGTACGTCTGCCGGAACAGGATACATACGTATGCCGTTCAAAGCACGCTCCAACATGTGTGTTTGGATGCCGGCTTTGTTAAAAGGTTTTACCCATTCGCGTACTGCTTTATTAGGATTTTCACCATATAATAGATTTACTTGTTCAAAAGCACCTCCGTTGGTTTCTACACGAGCAAAGCATCCCATGTCAATAATAACCGGAGCAATTTTTACAAGTTGGTCAACACGTGGCTGATATTTACCTGAAGATTGCCACATGTCTCTATATACTAAACTGAATTTAATTTCTCTACCCATTTTTCAAAAAAAAATAATCTGCAAAATTACCATTTTTTTCCTAAAATGAAGGTAATTTTATAGTACTTTTTTTTACTTAGAAAAATGGTGGCATTATATAGAGAAACAGAAATAATGGTTATGTTAAAAATGATGGCATGATATATGCTATAAATCATTTGGAAAGAAATGAGTAAACAAAAAGAAAGAATCATAAAAAGCGACAAAAGTGAAATTAATTGTAATTTTTTTTATAACTTTGCAAATCTTTTTTAAGGTAATTGATAGGTATATTTGCGTAGAACGGTTTAAATTGTTAATTTGATAAAAAAAGAAGTAAACATGAAAAGAGTTGTAATATATTTTTTATTGTCCATGATGATGGGTGCAGCTATGGCACAATTCCCGGGAGGTGGTTTTGGTCCGGGAGGAGGCAGACCTATGGGAGATCGTCCCAATATGCAACAAACAACTCAAAAAACATACAAAGGAAAAACCTATAGCATTACCGGTACCTTGATAGACAAAACGACTAAAGAGACCTTGTTTTATGTCAATGTAGCTTTATTGCAAGCAGAAGACAGTCTTTTTGTCAAAGGAGTGTCTTCGGATGACAGTGGCGTATTTGTTCTGCAAGGTGTGGTTCCCGGTAAATATCTTTTGCGGGCATCGGCAATCGGCTATCAAACGTTGTACGAGCCTATAGATATAGATTCTTCGTCAGTGGATATGGGAAAATTGTATTTGCAACAAGGGGCAGCTATGCTTAACGGAGTGGAAGTGACAGCTACAAGACCTATCTATTCTATGGAAGATGAAAAAATTATGTACAACGTAAGTGAAGACCCCTCCATCCAAACCGGCACCACCTCCGATGCTTTGCAGAATACGCCCGGAGTAGAAGTGGATGTGGAAGGTAATGTCACCTTGCGAGGGGTGTCAAGTGTAGATATTTGGATTAATGACAAGCCATCCCGATTGACAGCAGAAAGTTTGAAAAACTATATCCAGCAATTGCCTGCCAATACCTTGGAACGAATAGAAGTCATCACCAATCCATCTGCAAAATATGCTACCAAAACCGATGGCGGCATTATCAACATTGTTACCAATGCGAAAATAAAGAAGAATGTATTTTATAGTTTTGGTCTCAATGGCAGTTCACAGCCGAGAATTTCACCACATGCTTCATTTGTATGGGCCAACGAGAAATGGTCTATCAGTTCGTGGATTTCCGGTTCCTATTCTAGTAATAAAAATCATAACAGCGGCTATTCCACCTCTTTTGTCGCCAATGACACTACTGACCAGTTAGATACAAGCACTTTTCAAAGATATACCTCTGAAGGAAGAAACAAAAATTGGTCGGGCAATATCAGTCTCAATATGCACTATTCTCCCGATTCGTTGAATAGCTTAAGTTTTTGGATGATGAGTATGTTAAGTGGCGGTAAGTCTTCCTCCTTAGAGCAAAGGTTGCGTAGGGAATATTTTTTAAACGAAGACAATTTTTATACCACCGACAGAAATTCCGGCAGTAAAGGTGTCTGGGTGGGCTTTGGAACTTGGTATACACATTTGTTCAATAATCAAGGGCACAATATCATGGTATCGTTGAATGGAAATATCACCAATAATGCTTCCTCTTCGGATTATGTAAGAAAATATATTTTGGGAACTGATTTGTCAAAAGACAAATCCACCCGAGGTAGTTCTAAAAGTTATGATTTAAATGCCGATGTTGACTATTCAATTCCTTATTCAAAAAATGGAGAAATAAGTGTAGGACTAAGTGGTGCAGTCAACTGGGGCAGTAGTTTAAGCAGTCCTGATACTTTGGTATTCGGAACGGATGTTAGAAATATTGACTCTTTGCGATTCCAAGATGCTATGAATAGAAGTCAGGATTATGATGCTTATGTAACCTTAAGGCAGAAATTCGGCAATTTCACCATGAAATTCGGCTTACGGGGAGAGGTGTCACATATTTTCTATCAAGTGGCAGGACATCCGGAAAGTAAAGTTTCTACTACGTTTTTCAATTTGAAGCCGTCGGTGCATTTGTCGTATCGTACCAAATCGATGCACAATTTTAATTTGAGTTATACAAGGCGACTGCGAAATCCGAGCAACACACAACTATCGGAATATATTGACTATGGCGAAGATGACTATTCCATAGGAAATTCCTTGTTGGCATCGGTGGCCACCAATTCTTTTGAATTCAATTGGATGAAATATTTTGAAAAATTCGGTTCTTTGGGTATCACCGTCTATCACCGCAATTCTCATAGAGATATCAACACTTTGACAGATGTGGCATATAGTGATGTTTTTGGCAGATATGTACGCTACACCATGCCGGTGAATGTGGGAAAATCGTTCAATACAGGAGGTGAATTCAATGTTACTTATCGTCCCAAAGGATTTTTAAATCTGCGATTTTATGCCAATATATATGATTCCTATATCAACTATTCCGATTCTAAAGATGCAAACAAGAATAGTGTCAGACATAAATTCACTTATAGTTTTAGAATCAATTTGTGGACAAAAGTATGGAATGTACTGGAAATTCACGCTTCGGCGAATTATCGTTCGGCTTCGCAATCGTTGTTTGCCGAAACCAAACCCAATTACAGTATCAATGCCGGTTTGCGAGCAACATTTTGGAAGAAAAGGATTTCTGTATATTTAAATGTTCAAGATATTTTCAACTGGAACAAGTCATCTAATATTACTACCAGTCCTTACTATGAGTCTTGGTCGTCTAACAAGACCAACAGCCGTTATATCAGTGCAGGTGTCACCTTCCGCTTTGGCAAGTTGGAAATGGAGAAAAATGTTCAAGGAGTCGGCAGTGAAGAATAGAATACAAATCAATCTTTTGTAATATATCTGATTGATAATCATTATCTTTTGCGGATTTTTGGAATGGGTGAAAAATCAGCAAAAAAGTGTTAACTTTGCATTTTCTTAATAAGAGTAAATGAAGAAGCGTATAGCCATTTTAGGGTCAACAGGAAGTATCGGCACACAAGCCTTGGATGTCATATCTTGTCATTTAGATCAGTTTGAGGTGGAAGTGCTTACAGCCAACCGAAATGCAGACTTGTTGATACGGCAATCTAAACAATTCAAACCCAATGCGGTAGTTATTGTAGAAGATGCTTGCTATCAACAAGTGAATGAAGCCCTAAAAGATGAAGATATAAAAGTGTTTGCCGGCAGAAGTTCTTTGTTGGATATTGTAGAAATGTCCACTATAGACATGGTGTTGGTGGCATTGGTAGGTTTTGCCGGCTTGGAGCCGACATATAGAGCTTTGCAGGCCGGCAAGACGGTGGCATTGGCCAATAAGGAAACTTTGGTAGTCGGCGGTGCCATGATTATGCCTTTGGTACACAACAAAAACATTCCTTTGCTACCGGTAGATTCCGAACATTCCGCCATTTTTCAATGTTTAGTGGGCGAGTGGGTCAATCCGATAGAAAAGATAACCTTGACAGCTTCCGGCGGACCGTTTTTCGGCAAAAAACGCGAGGAATTGCAACATGTATTGCCACAGCAGGCATTGAAACATCCCAACTGGTCAATGGGCAGCAAGGTAACTATTGATTCCGCCACCATGATGAATAAGGGTTTGGAGATGATAGAGGCAAAATGGCTTTTTAATTTACAACCTAAGGAAATAGAAATAGTGGTGCATCCGCAAAGTATAGTTCATTCTTTGGTACATTTTGCCGATGGCTCGGTAAAAGCACAAATGGCATTGCCGGATATGCGTTTGCCGATACAATATGCTTTATCGTTTCCACAACGTTTGGAAACCGATTATCCGAAATTCGATTTAACCACTTGTTCCACATTGACATTTTATGCTCCCGATAGAGAAACATTTTCTTGTATCGACATCGCTTATCAAGTGATAGCAAAAGGTGGCAATATGCCATGTGTGATGAATGCCGCCAACGAAATAGCTGTGATGGCATTTTTGAAAGGTGAAATCGGATTTTTGCAGATAAGTGATGTGATAGCAGAAACCTTGCAAAAGGTGGACTATGTGGCAGAAGCCAATATGCACAATTTTTTGCAGACCGATGCGTTATCAAGGGTACGAGCCAAAGAAATCATAGAGAAAATAAAACGATAAGATGACAGCAATAATCATGATAGCCCAATTGTTGGTGGGCTTGGGAATATTAGTTTTTGTTCACGAAGGCGGGCACTTTCTTGCCGCAAAAGCTTTCAAAATACGAGTTCCGAAATTCTATCTGTTTTTCAATCCAAGCATTTCGCTTGTTTGCTTTAAAAAAGTAGGCGGTAAATGGAGAGTGAAATTTTTTGCAAAGAATTTGCCGGATACAGAGCCCGTTGTTGACGAAAACGGAGAACCGGTGTTGGATGAAAAGGGCAAACAGAAATTTAAATTGATAAATTTAGACAAGTTGCCGGAAGATGACTGGAGAAAACATCCGGAAAATACCGAATATGGTATTGGTTGGTTACCATTAGGCGGCTATTGCCAAATAGCAGGTATGATAGACGAAACGCAGTCTGTGGAAAATCTGGCATCAGAACCGCAACCTTGGGAATATCGGTCTAAACCTGCTTGGCAACGTTTGATAGTAGTATTGGCAGGAGTGATTGTCAATTTGATAGTAGGTGTATTATTATTCGCTTTTGTTTTAGGACATTACGAAAAAGAATATTTGCCGTTGGAGGCTGTTACCGATGGTGTATATGCTTTTGAACAAGCAAGAAATTTAGGATTCCAAACCGGAGATAAGATTATTTCGGTGGACGGAAAAACATTTGAACGTTATCAAGATGCCGTTTCTGCAAAAATGTATTTCGGTAGCATTGTCACCATAGAACGCGATGGAATACAAAAAGATATTGTTATTGGCGATGAATACAATTTGTTGAAAAGCAGCAATGGCATGTTTTTGCAACCCTATAATTTTCCGGCATTGGTGGATAGTGTTTTTCCTATAGGCGAAGCCCAAAAGGCTGGCATACAAAAAGGTGATGTTATCATTGGCTTGGATACAATTGTAATCGAGTCTTATGGTGCTTTGATAGAATATAGAGAACAATTTGCCAATCGCTCGGTAGAGGTGTCGTATTTGCATGGCAATGATACATTGTCTTCGTTGATAACTTTTGATTCTTCGGCCATGTTGGGCGTTGCCATTGCAAGCATGCCCTACCAAACCAAAACTTATACCATTGGTCAAAGTCTGCATTACGGTTGGAGCGATGCTATGAAAAATTTATGGCTGAATTTGAAGGGATTCCAAAAATTATTTGCCGGTGAAGAAAAATTAACTTCTTTGTCCGGACCTGTCGGTATTGCACAAATATACGGAGGTGTTTGGAATTGGGCAAAATTCTGGTATATCACTGCATTGTTGTCAGTTATATTGGCATTTATGAATGTATTGCCGATTCCGGGTTTGGACGGCGGACATGCCTTGTTTACCTTTATAGAACTCCTTACAGGCAAAAAAGTGCCCGATTCTGTGCTGCAATATGCTCAAACTATAGGCATGATATTACTTTTGCTGCTGATGTTTTTTGTTATCGGCAACGATATCTTTAAATTGTTTAAATAGAACATTTTGAACTTTCTGTATAGAATGATTTTGTAGAGTTTCAGGATAAAGCAATTCCTAAATTCAATCAATAAATGAATTTTTGCATAGAGAAGACAGGAATTTCTCTCAAACAAGAAAAAGTCGCAGTTTTAGGCTGCGACTTTTATATTACCTTTTTTACCTATGAGAAATTCCCTTTAAAACTTCTTCACTGCTTTCACTGCAAGATCTTCATAAGTACAACCTATGGCAAACTAATATTATGGGTAATCCTATCACCTCAATACTTGGGAATATTTTTTAGAAATATAAAGAAAAATCCTTATTAGAATATTCTCTTATTGAAGAACAGGTAACCGAAGCTAATATTGAATAAGATGTGCGGATCGTTGTTTCCGTAGTAGGATATATTGGCACTGATAGGACCTATTTTTGTTGTGTATGCCAAGGAACCATATAGAATGTATGACCGCAATTCACAGCATTTGCTGAAATCGCAGCGGTCGGTGCCGACTCTCACAATAGCGAAAAACGGCTGGTAGTAATAACCCGAAATTCTCAATTGTAAATTCTTATACAGATTGAAAACATTACTCAATCCAATGGTAATAAAAGACGGGTCTCTATAGAATGGAGTGTAGAACATCTGGCTTTCGTGAGTCGGGGTAAAGGCGTTGCAACGCAGTTTTGTGGCAGTAAAACTTTCCAAACGCGGAATATTCGACCAGGCAAATTGCGATGACAAAGTGAGAGAATAAGGTTTGCAGATGTCAAAAGTGTGGTCGGCTTCCAATTTGATGCTAAACCAATCCCTGATATGGCTTTCTGTATTAGTTTGTGAAGAAGTGTTGCCCGGATTGTTGGATTCTACACCGAAGAAATAATCCAATTTAACCAAAAAACGAGAACCTTTTGTCGGGAAAAAATTGAAATCTTGTGTGTTGTATTCAAAAAATGATTGTATGTTCAACAACATCAATTTATTGATGTCGCTCGTGTCGGAGTGGGAATAGTCGTTGGTGGAGAAAAATTTTGCCTTGGAACTTACAAAATTAAATTGTCCGCCGAATTTTGCCTTTCTGCTGGCAGGTGTACAGATTTGGTACGATGCTAACCCTTCTGTATGGGTGAGGAATGAAGGATTGTCGCTTTCGGTAAATATCCATGAAGTTTTTAAATAGTTCCATCTGCCAATGCCGATGCTGAAGGTTTGTTCCATGGGTTGTTTGCCTAAACTGCTGATTTTGAAGGATGCTAAAGCTGAATTATAAAATTGTCCGAAATAAGCCTCCAAATTGGCACTCATAAAGTAGCGTCTCCAAAAGTTGTAGCCGAATTTTACATAGAAAGTTGTTTGTGTGTTGGTGGTAATATAGCCGCCGAATTGTATTTGGAATGGTTTGTTGAAAGTGATGAACAAGTTGGCTTTAAACAAACTGTCGTCAGCATTTTTGTACAATGTCGGATAAATGTGATTGATATATTTTTCACTAATTAAACTGAAATATTTCTTTTTGAACATCTTCATGTCGATGACAGAGTCTGTTTCAAAAAACAAATTCTCTACAATTTGATTTCTGGACTTGTCTTTGATATTGGTTTCCACATTGTTGATGGAGATGGTCGGGCATTTTGCTTGAAATTCGGTTCGTCTATTTGCAATTACTTCCGCGGGAATGCTGTCTTTGACAAATTCACGGACAATATTCATGCTGTCCATCATCGTTTTGTAGCCTACTTCTACCAATTCCCGACCTCTGTCAAAATCGGTAACCGACAAATTGGGGACATTGGGACGGATAACAATGCCTTTTATCTTGGTGGAATCAATGTTGTAAAATTGTTTGGCCATCAACATGCTATTGATGATAGATAGAAAATCATCGTCAGACGGGTCTTCATTGGGTTTTGATACTGCCACGGCGATAATATAGTCGGGGGCAAAATCTTTTTCCATAACATCTACCGGAAAATTGTTTATCATGCCGCCATCGTACATCATATTGCCATTTATTTTTATAGGTCGGAATACAAATGGAAAAGTCATGGAGGCACGAATAGCATCTTTTAAGCATCCATCGGAAAAAATAGCTTCTTTGCTGTTGGTGATGTCGGTGCCGATGCAGCGGAATGGCACAAAAAGACTGTCAAAATTTCCTTGTGCGATGGCATCCGCCCGTGTGAAAATTTCTACAAATCCAAAGTCCATTTGACTGGGTGATAGAAGATTCACCGGCAATCGTGGTGTAAATTTTGCAGATTCTATGTTAAAATCCAATCTTAGCCATGCAGAATTGGGTTCTTCTTTTTTGAAATAATAAATATATTCGTCAGAAATGGTGCCTTTAATCCAATGTGTAAAATCTTTACAAGAGAAAATAGAATCCATTTCTTCCAAAGAATATCCCGATGCATACAGGCCTCCAACTATGGCACCCATAGATGTGCCGGCTACGTAGTTGATAGGAATGCCACTTTCTTCTAAAGCTTTGAGGACACCCACATGTGCCATTCCTTTGGCACCTCCTCCGGAAAGCACCAAACCCACCTTTTGGGAGTAGATGCTTCCCATATAAAACATGGCTAATAAAATGATTGCTAATCGTTTCATATTATTTTATTTTACCCAACCTTGTCGGATGATATATTCCGCAATTTCTATGGCATTGGTGGCAGCTCCTTTGCGAAGGTTGTCAGAAACAATCCATAAATTCAAGCAATTTTCCCTGCTGAAATCCCTGCGAATTCTGCCGACAAACACTTCGTCTTTTCCTTTTGCATTAATCGGCATGGGATAAATATTGTTGGCGGTATCGTCTTGCACCACTACACCCGGCATCTCATTGAGCAACTCATAGACTTGTTTCAAATCGTATTCACGGGCAAATTCTACATTCACCGCTTCGCTGTGTCCACCGGTGACAGGTACACGACAAACAGTTGCGGTAATTTGAATGTTGTTGTCATTTAGTATTTTACGGGTTTCGTTCAATAGCTTTGTTTCTTCTGTTGTATAGCCATTGTCTTCAAAAGTGCCGCCATGTGGCAATACATTCATGTCAATAGGATGCGGATAGGCTTTTTCGCATGGTTCGCCTTTGCGTTCACACATCAATTGTTGTACGGCTTTTACACCGGTTCCGGTAACAGATTGATAGGTGGAAATTACTAATCGTTTGATAGTAAATGCTTTGTGTAGCGGTGCTAATGCCATCACCATTTGTATGGTAGAGCAGTTGGGGTTGGCGATAATTTTGTCGCTATAAGTTAACCTGTCGGCATTGATTTGTGGTACTATCAATGGAATATGATCGTACATTCTCCATGCTGACGAATTGTCAATGACAAAACTGTTTTTAGCGGCAAACAATGGAGCGTAGGTAAGCGAAGCACTGCTGCCGGCAGAGAAAATGGCAATGTCAACACAACTGTCAATGACCGATTGTACCGATTGTACTTTCAAAGTTCTACCGCAAAATGATATTTCTTTGCCAATAGAACGTTCCGAAGCTGCCACCAATAAATCATATTTGCCGAAACCTCTTTCTTCCAATACTTTAAGCATTACACTGCCTACTAATCCTGTTGCACCTACTAATCCTATTTTCATTTTGATGTATTTTTAATGGTTATTGATTCTATTTTTAATATATAATATATTGTTTTTCAATTTATTGTATCCTATTCTTTTGACAGCAGAATGGTGAAATGTGGTTAAAAATTCTTCTTCTGTCAACTCTTCCCAGTCTGCATCGGTTTTTTCTATGATTTTCGGATTGCTCTGCATTTCCACCCAAGTTGTGCTGGGTATGTGTTGATTGTACGGACAAGCAATCTGGCAAAGGTCGCAACCATAAACATATTCTGTGGAAAAATCTAAAGTATTGTCTATATCTCCTTTGTTTTCAATACTTTGATACGAAAAACATTTTTCTGTGTCAATATGACAATCTTCCACAATAGCCCCTGTGGGGCAGGCTGACATGCAAAGATGGCAATTTTTACATGGATTTTTTGCAAATGGTTCATCAATAGGCAATGCCAAAGAGGTGAAAATGCTACCAATGAATTGAAAACTGCCGTTTTCCGTATTGAGGAGTGAATTTTTACCTATCCAACCTAATCCGGCTCGGGTGGCAAGGTATTTTTCCATTACCGGAGCAGAATCTACAAAATATCGGTTTACACTCTTTGGCTCAATTTCTTCAATATATGTTTGCAGGGCTTTCAATTTGGTTTTGATGATAGTATGATAGTCGTTACCCAAAGCGTATTGTGCAAATTTATAGCGGCTTTTTTGTGTATTGCTTTGGTGATAGTTGGCCAAAACAATAATGATACTTTTTGCCTCCGGCATCAACTGTTGTGGATGAAAACGTTTTTCCTTGTAGTTGTTCAAATAGGGCAGACAAGTGTTGTTGTGTAGTGTCAAGCGACTGTCGAAGGCCTCGGTCACCTTTTCGTCAATAGGGGCGCAATCGGTGATGCCACAAGCGGAAAATCCGAGTGAGAGAGCCTTTTGTTTGATATCGTTGACAATAGTGTTCATTATTTTAGTTGCAAAGGTGAATATTTTTGCGGTAAACGTATTGTTGTCGGTCCTTCAACATTGATTTTGGTTGACTTGAGTACGCCGTCTAATAAAATGTTCATAGTTGGAATTTCCACTTTCAACGTTTGATAGCAATCTTGATTTTCTATGCTTGTATATTGCCCATAAGCAATATGCAAAGTGTTGAAGGTGGCGATGTCTTTTATATCGTTTTTCAACAAATGGCATTTTGTATCGGTGAGAATGCTTTCTTCTATGAGCATTTGATTGTTGTTGTTTTTTCGTACTTGCGAATAGTATAATATGCCTTCTGCTGTGCTGTCTTTGGTGAAATTGTTTTCAAAATCAGGGATGTCTTGTGCGGTTAGAAGTGCTTGAATGGTCTGAAAGTTTATCTCAAAACCCATCTTTTTGCTAAGCCATGCATAACTGCCCCAATAATATTGTTGGTCTAAATGATTGACATATTTCACCGAATCGGGTGTGAGAACAATTCTGGCTCCCTCAATGGCAAACTTGCTGATATTGATAAAAATGATGCTGTCTTTTTTGTTGACAATAAATGCGTTGATAGCAATAAGGTCTTTTTTAGGATTAATATAGCTGACATTGATATTCATCCGTGTGCTATACCATTGATAGTCAAAATTTTTTATATTTGCTGCTACGGTAATAGGTGTGGTGGCTTGCTGAACAACAATAGTATCGGCAATCGCTTGTTGGTTGCCGGTTTGTTGTTTGTTTTTGCAAGCAGATAGCAAACAAATAAAAATCAGCAGGAGGTATAATATTTTTTTCATCACTTATATTCTTGATACTTTTTCTATTCCTGATATTACTTTTAGTCTGTCCATTAGTTTGTTGAGGTGGTCAACATTTTGAATGTATAAAATGATAGTTCCTTCAAACATGCCTTCGGAGCTGTCAAAGCGAATGCTGCGGCAATTGACATTAAAATCTTGGTAAATAATGCTGGTAATACTGTTTACCAATCCTTTGGAGTCAAATCCACGAATGGAAATGCCTGCAAGAAATTCCACATTTTGGGTGTCGGGTCTCCATTTTGCTTTTACAATTCTGTTGCCATAGCGGGCAGACATGGAAATGGCTTCTTTGCAGTTGGCACGATGGACAACTATTTCTTTGTCGTCGATAGAGAAGGCAATAATGGGGTCGCCGGCTACAGGATTGCAGCATGTGGCAATCGTCTGCTTGATTTCGCTGACATTTTCTCCTAATAGCAATTCCTTGGGGTTGTTGTCAACTCTTCTGCGAAGAGCGTGGTCAACGGTGAAAATATTTTTAAAGCCTTTTAGTTTCGTAAAAACGGGTTTAATCAAATTTTTTATTTTATAGAAAAACCCCATTTTCGAAAAACATTGTTTTACGGTAATTTCCGTGATTTTATTTTTATAGACATCCAAATAAAGCTCTTTTTTTTCTTTTACTCCGGTATAGAGCATTAATTTGTCGCGGTTGGGTTTGGTGACGTCTATATTGTTTTTCGCCATATAGTCTCGAAGCATTTGTTTGCCTTCGTTGATTTGGTCTTCACGGCGTTGTTCCAATACTTTGGTGATATAGTCAGTGGCTTTGGCGGTGGCAACAAAGGTCAGCCAATTTTCTTGCACCACTTGTTTTTGAGAAGTGATGATTTCTATTTGGTCGCCGTTTTTCAATTTGGTGGACGGAGGCATCAATTTGGTATTGACTTTTGCACCAATGCAGCAATTGCCAAGTTGTTCTGAAAGGTCGTAGGCAAAATCCAGCACGGTGGATTCTCTTGGCAATACACGTTCTTCTCCTTTGGAAGTGAAGACATATATTTCTTTTTCGTAAAGATTCATTTTCATGTTGGATATCAATTCGCCGGTGTTGCCTTCGCTGTGTTGCAAAATATCTTTCACACTCGCCAACCATGATTCTACGCCTTGTTCGTAGTTTTGTTTGCCGTCTTCTTTGTAAATCCAGTGTGAAGCAAAACCGTTTTCTGCAATGGCATCCATTTGGCGGGTGCGAATTTGTACTTCCACCCACTTGCCGGTATGGCTCATAACAGTGGTGTGTAAAGATTGATAGCCATTGGATTTCGGAGTGGATATCCAGTCTCGCAAACGGTCATTATTGGGTTTGTAAACATCGGTTACTAAAGAATATACCGACCAGCATGCTGATTTTTGCAAGTCATCGTCGGCTTCTATGATAATTCTAATGGCAAATAAATCAAAAACTTCTTCAAAAGGTATTTTCTTCTTGATCATTTTCTGCCAAATAGAAGAGATAGACTTGGTGCGGGCAAGAATTTCGTATTTAAAGCCTGCTTCTATCAAGCGGTTTTCTATGGGTTGGATAAAGTCTTTGATAAAGATGTCACGCTCGTTTTCGGTGGCTTTTATCCGTTCCAGAATATAGTTGTAGCTGCCCGGATCTTGGTATTTCATAGCCAAATCCTCCAATTCGGATTTAATATTGTAGAATCCTAAGCGGTGGGCGAGCGGGGCATACATGTAAACCGTTTCTGAGGCAATCTTCATTTGCTTGTCGGCGGGCATAGCGTCTAATGTACGCATATTGTGCAATCTATCCGCCAGTTTGATGAGTATCACACGCGGATCTTTGCTCA
The DNA here is from genome assembly GCA_002309475.1 of Bacteroidales bacterium UBA1215. Classification (GTDB taxonomy): domain Bacteria; phylum Bacteroidota; class Bacteroidia; order Bacteroidales; family WCHB1-69; genus UBA1205. Next base: position 34,902 of record DBXJ01000077.1, on the reverse strand, counting down.
TTGACAGCAAAATCTTTTTGAAAGTTTCAAATTGTTGTGAAGCTTGTGTATCGGATATGTCGTCAATTTTGGTCAGTCCGTCAATAATGGCGGCGATTTCTTCTCCAAAAAGTCCTTCTATATCTTGCAGTGTATATTCTGTATCTTCCACAGTGTCGTGGAGCAAAGCACATATTACCGATGTAGAGCCTAAATTCATGTTGTCTAAAATAATATTGGCTACTTCCAAAGGATGCAAGATGTAGGGTTCTCCGCTGCGTCTCCGCATGTTTTCATGTGCCGACAGGGCTAAACGAAAAGCTTTTTTTACATTCGCTTTCTGCTCCCGTGTAGCCTTGCCTCGCAACTTCTTTTGTATGTCGCTATACCTTGATAAGATGAGTTTAAATTCCTCTTCTGTGCATTTGTTCTCCATAATTTAGCACGATTTATTTTCTATCTTATTGATTACCAAAATAATGCAAATTTTATAAAATGAAAATTTGCAAATAACAAAGATACTATTTTTAATTGAAATAGGCAATAGATTATGTATTTTTTTTGTATTTCTAAAAAAAAATATGATTTTTTGCCATCATGCATATTATTTTTACTATCTTTGCAAAAATTTCTTTTTGTATTTTAAACTTTTATGCTTTATGAAAAAAACTATGCTATACATGATTATTTGTTTGTTGTGTGTTTCTTTGGCAAATGCACAAAACAATAACCCATTGAACAACTCTCCCGATAAAGATACCACTCAAGAAGTGTTTGTTGATCCGGTCATCCCTCCAAAATTTCCGGGTGGAGATGAAGCTTTGATGCAATATTTGAGCGAAAATTTGGTATATCCTCCTACTATTCAAGAAAGAAGATTTAAAGGTAAAGTGTTGGTTCAATTTGTTGTGGAAACCGATGGCAGCATATCCAATGTAGAAGTGATTCGTTCCCTTTATAAGGATTTGGACGAAGAAGTTGTCAGAGTGATAAAAAACATGCCTAAGTGGATACCGGCAGAACAAGACGGCAAGGCTATACGTGAATATTATAGAGTGCCTATAAGTTTTGAGTTTGGGGATAGTTCTACGACAACGGATTCGTCAAGCAACAATACTATCCAAGAAGAAAATGAGAGAGTATTTGTAGAAGTGGAACAGTTACCGGAATTTCCGGGCGGGAAAAAAGCTTTTATTCAATATTTGAACGAAAATTTGGTATATCCTAAAAGTGCTTTTGAAAGAAAAGTAGAAGGTAAAGTAGTGGTTAGTTTTGTAGTGGAGGCCGATGGGAGCATCACCAACGTAAAAGTGGCAAATTCCGTAGATGAAGATTTAGACAAAGAAGCTGTCCGAGTGGTAAAAGCCATGCCTAAATGGATACCCGGAAAACATAAGGGCAAAGCCGTGCCTGTTTTGTTCCGCTGCTTACCGATTAATTTCCAACTGTAAAAATCCAGAATAAGACTATTTATAGGCTTATATAAAAACAAAAGGGCAACAGTGTTGCCCTGTATTTGTTTATGAAAAAGTATGTTTTTAAGAAAGACTATTCTTCCTTACGTTTCCATTCTATTTGGTTTTTTATCAGTTGTCCCCACATTGTATGCAGTGTTTGAAATTCCGGAAACTCCAATGTGTATTTGCCGTCATCCATATATTGTAGCAATATATACGGATAATTGCCAAAACAATAATTGAATCCTCCATAGACACTGCCCAACATGGTGGTGTCTTTTATGATATTTTTACAATCTGTCAAACCATATTTTTCCAAATAAGAATCCATGAGAGTAGTTCCATTGGGATCATAGCTGATACAATAAATCTGATTATTTTCAAAAGATTCCCTATTATATTGCATAGTGTAGAAAATAAAATCATAACAAGTGCTGCACGGATATTTCATGTTTACTATCAACACCACCGACCTTTTATCAGGAATGTTCAAACGGTGGAAATATTCTGCCACTCCTATGGTATCTTTTAGCGGAACAGGCTTTTTTACCATATTTTTTTCAAAATCTGACATTTTAATCTTTTTGAGCTTTCTGTTGAAATGAATTTGATGCCATTGCTGGTCTTTTGAGCATTTGACAACCGGTATTCCTACAATAGTATAAGGAAGTTTATTATATTCTTTTCCAATAGCATAAGCCAAATGATTAAAGTTGGAATCCAAAATTTCTGTAACTAATGTTCCATGCTTATAATCTTTATATTCTACTATCCAGATTTCTCTAAAATAGCATTGTTCCTCACTGCACCAGCGGGGAATATCGTATTTTAATGCCATTTTCCCGTATTCCATGTTTGCGGTATCGGCAGTGATAAACATCTTGTCATACCTACAATTCCATTCTGTCATAGTGTCTTTTTGGAAATCATAGTGATAAATGGTGGGTATAAAATCAAAAAAGATAAACAAATCATTGTGTTTCCCTTCCATTATCCAATAAGTATCATTTATATAAATATCATCTTTATTTCCAAACTTTTTACCAAAATATTCCGATGGATAATGAATATTGAGCATACGACAATTACCTGTTTTTAAATTGTATAAGGCTGCTATAGGAGGGTCAAAGGCTGCGTATTCTTTATTAGAATACTCAGGTATTGTCCAAAATTTAATTAACAATTCATCATTTTTTAAACGGGAACAACAAATTCCATAAGAACTTAGTCCCAACACATTGTTTTTGACATCTCTGCTATATTGTTTAAATGGTTGATTTACCATATAGGTCCCTATAATATCTCCTTGTCCGTTCATCAGCATGATATCATAGAGTTTTTTTCCTCTATCTGTTATAAATTCAGGAGGATTTTGAACTCTTCTTTGATCAAAAAAAAAGAAAATGGAATCATGATTATGATAATATACGGATTCTATCAATCCATTGTACATTTTATCTTTCATGGGTATTTCTCTTACCTGATAGGAGATTGTATTGTAAACATATATGACAGCCATTTCTTTAATAATATAGAATAGCGTATCTCCTATCTGCCTTGCTTTGGGTTCTATATCTAAAAAAGTGTAAAAAGGCATATCATGTTGTACTCTTGAAAAATATTCAAACATCATGGTCCGTTCATCAGGTAAGGAATCTATGGTATAATTCCATACCTTAAAAGAAGCGGGTTGCTGTCCTATGGCAAGAGCACTGCCAAGAACTAATAAAACGGAAATTAAATACTTTTTCATATCATTTTATTTATTCTGTAAAATCAATCCTTTTCTTGTATGTATAGTAAAAACAGCAATATTTACTAAGATATTGCTGTTATTTTTTTCTATAAGATAGGGTTAACCTTATTGGTCACAGTGTATAACCCATGTTAAGCTGTCAACCTTTACAAACGACCCTTTCCATGTTTCATTTGTGGTTTTGTCGGTAAAATTGGCAACTCCGCTGTCTGCATCTTCAATATAGATATGTACGTCTTGTGGTCTATGACCGCATATTCCGTTGACATTAGAGCTTGTCTCTTCGGCTGTTTTGTTTGTATTGCAAGCTGTCAAGGCCACGCCTGCTACCCATGCAGCTACTGCTGCTACTATCAAAATTCTTTTCATAGCTAAAATTTATGTTAATAATTTAATTTTTTATTCAATTTGTTTAGTCCGTTTCAGTAAATGACAGCCATGCTTGCATTCACAACTATCAAATTAAAAAAATGTATCAATTTTCAATTCGCAAATATACAAAAAAAAATTATATAAAACAGATTTATAATGAAAAATTTTTTTTTGAAAAAAAAACCATAAAAATTGCTTGTTGAATCTATGTAGAATCTATATAATCAATAAAAAAAAGCATTTTTTCCAAAAAAAAGTGTTATCTTTGCAATTTTGAAAATTTTGTAAACACAATACATATTCAGTTAGCAATGAATAAATATAAAGAGTACGAGAAATTAGATTTAACGCAGTTAGCAAAGGAAATATCGGCACAATGGCAGGAAAACCATACTTTTGAGGAAAGTATGCGTATTCGGGAAGGACAACCTAATTTTGTTTTCTACGAAGGACCTCCTTCTGCCAACGGACAGCCGGGTATTCATCATGTGATGGCTCGTACCATTAAAGATATTTTTTGCCGTTACAAAACGCAAAAAGGATACTATGTAAAACGTAAAGCCGGCTGGGATACACACGGCTTGCCGGTAGAGTTGGGTGTAGAGAAAAAACTGGGTATCACCAAAGAAGATATCGGGAAAAAAATATCTGTTGACGACTATAACAAGGCTTGCCGTAGCGAGGTGATGCAATACAAAGATTTGTGGGACGACCTTACCCGCAAAATGGGCTATTGGGTCGATTTGTCAGATCCTTATATCACTTTTAAAAATGAATACATTGAAACTTTGTGGTATTTATTGTCAAAAATTTATGAAAAAGGATTGTTGTACAAAGGATATACCATTCAACCGTATTCTCCGGCAGCAGGCACGGGCTTGAGTTCACACGAATTGAATATGCCGGGTTGCTACAGAGATGTAAAAGACACTACTTGTGTGGCACAGTTTCATGTAAAACCCGCTCAAAAAATGGCATTTCCGGTGGAAATAGACGGCAAGAATACAATACCTGACAATTTGTATTTTATTGCATGGACCACTACGCCATGGACTTTGCCGTCTAATACCGCATTAGCCGTTGGCCCGAATATAGACTATCTATTGGTAAAAACTTTCAATCCTTATTCCGGCATGCCGGTTTATTTAGTGTTGGCAGAAGCATTGCTGCATGCACATTTCCCGGAGAAAAATGCCGAATTGAAGATGGAAGACTATCACCAGGGCGACAAAAATATTCCTTACCAAGTGTTGGCAACATGCAAAGGCAAACAATTGATAGGAATAGAATACGAACAATTGGTACCATGGGTAAATCCGGGCGAAGGTGCCTTTAGAGTGATAGGTGGAGATTATGTTACCACCGAAGATGGAACCGGTATAGTGCATATAGCTCCCACTTTTGGTGCTGATGATGACCGTGTAGCCAAATTGGCAGGAGTTCCACCTTTGTTTTTAATAGATAAAGACGGCAAACGTCAACCTATGGTGGACAAAACCGGTAAATTTATGCTCCTCAGCGACATGGATGCCGATTTTGTAAACAAATGTGTTAATGTAGATGCCTACAAAGAATACGAAGGCAGATTTGTTAAAAATGCCTACGATCCGAATTTAACCGATAAAGATACCACTTTAGATGTGGATTTGTGTGTGATGTTGAAATTGCAAAACAAAGTCTTCAAGATAGAAAAACACACCCACAACTATCCGCATTGCTGGCGTACCGACAAGCCTATATTGTATTATCCTTTGGACAGTTGGTTTATTCGTACTACGGCAGTAAAAGACAGAATGATAGCATTGAACAAGACTATCCAATGGAAACCGGAAGCCACCGGTTCGGGTCGTTTCGGCAATTGGTTGGAAAATTTGGTGGATTGGAATCTTTCCCGTTCACGTTTCTGGGGAACACCATTGCCGATTTGGCGTACCGAAGATGGCGATGAGGAAATTTGTATCGGCTCTGTAGAGCAATTACGACAAGAAATAGATAAAGCTATCAAAGCAGGATTTATGACCGAAAATCCGTATCAATCAACCAATTATGATGACTTTGACTTGCATCGTCCTTATATTGACAATGTATTTTTGGTGTCACCATCCGGCAAAAAAATGACTCGGGAAACCGATTTGGTGGATGTATGGTTCGACAGCGGTGCCATGCCTTATGCTCAATATCATTATCCTTTCAATAGTATAAAAGACTCTTTTCCGGCAGATTTTATTGCAGAAGGCGTTGACCAGACTCGTGGATGGTTTTTTACCTTGCATGCAATTGCCACCATGATAGACGATACAGTGTCATATAAGACAGTTATTTCCAATGGATTGGTATTGGATAAAAACGGAAATAAAATGTCGAAGCGTTTGGGAAATGCAGTCAATCCGTTTACAACATTGGAGCAATACGGACCGGATGCAACTCGTTGGTATATGATTACCAACGCACAGCCTTGGGACAATTTGAAATTTGACATAGACGGTATTGACGAAGTAAGAAGAAAATTCTTTGGCACTTTGTACAATACTTACGGATTTTTCGCCTTGTATGCCAATATAGACGGTTTTGCTTACAAAGAAGCCGATATTGCCATTCAAGATCGTCCTGAAATTGACCGCTGGATATTGTCAGAATTGAATACTTTGGTAAAAACAGTCGACAGCAGTTTTGCAGATTACGAGCCTACCAAAGCCGGCAGAGCTATTCAAGTATTTGTAGATGAATGTTTAAGCAATTGGTATGTGCGTTTGTGTCGTAGAAGATTCTGGAAAGGTGACTATAGCAACGACAAAATCTCCGCTTATCAAACACTTTATACTTGTTTGGAAACACTTGCTCAGTTGATAGCACCTATAGCACCGTTTTTTGCTGACAGATTGTTCAACGATTTGAATCAAGTAAGCGGACGTTATGCTGCCAATTCTGTACATTTGGTGGATTTCCCGAAAGTACAAGAGGCTTATATAGATAAATCGTTAGAAGAAAGAATGCAGTTGGCACGACAAATATCTTCCATGGTATTGTCATTGCGAAAACGCAACAATCTAAGAGTGCGTCAGCCATTGGCAAAAATAGTTATTCCTGCTCACAGCGATCATTTTATAGAACAGGTAAGCAAAGTAAAACATTTAATTCTTAGCGAAGTAAATGTAAAAGAAATAGAATTCTTGTCTGCCGATAACGATGTTTTGGTAAAAACTATCAAACCCAATTTCAAAACTTTGGGACCAAAATACGGCAAAATAATGAAATCGATTGCAACGCGAGTGGCTTCTTTCTCACAAAAAGAAATTGCCGAAATAGAACTCAATGGTGAATACCATGTGGAAATTGAAGGTCAGGATGTAGTTTTGACAACGGCCGATGTGGAAATATTTACACAAGATATCCCCGGTTGGGTGGTTGCTAATGAAAACAGCCTGACAGTAGCTTTGGATATTACCGTCACTACCGAATTGCAAGAAGAAGGTTTGGCAAGAGAAATTGTCAATCGTATTCAAAATTATAGAAAAGACAACCATTTCGACGTAATGGATAAAATCGTGGTCACCATCAGCCATGCAGATGCTTTGCAAGGTGTGATAGCACGTTTCACAAATTATATTTGCTCAGAAACATTGGCAACAGAGTTGACCATGGTGCCACAAATTGTCGACCAAGACAAATTCCATGTAGAATTGATTGAAAATCTGGAAGTGGATATGTTGATACGAAAAGCATAGTTTTGCAATGAATTTCTCCGCAGAATATTCCTTTCTTTTCGTGCCTTTGTGCATTTTGTTCGGAATAGCTTGTGCTTCCATCATATATTGGAAAATGCCTGTTCCCAACATAGAAAAGAAGTTGAAAATTCTGCTTTTTGTTTGTCGTAGTTTGGCCATTTCCTTAATTGCTTTTCTACTTATTCGTCCATTGATGGTACATACCCAAAAAGAGGTAGAAAAACCGATTATTGCCATGGGTATTGACAATTCGTCATCCATTGCCATAGCTGCCAAAAATGATCAATATCAAGTTGATTTTCAAAAAAATATCGACCGATTGGTGGAAAGATTATCCAAAAAATATCAAGTGGAAACCTATCTCTTGGGCGAAGAATGCAGAAAAGGGCAAAAGGTAGATTTTTCGGACAAAAGCACTAATTTGTCGGCCTTTTTTGATGAATTGGAAAATGCTTATTATCAACGCAATCTTGGAGCGGTAGTGCTGTTTTCCGATGGAATCTTCAATACGGGCAGTTCTCCTTTGTATGTAGCTGAAAAATTACCGACAAGTATTTATACCATGGCTTTGGGAGATACTACTGTTAAGAAAGACTTACTCGTAGCCAAAGTAAATTATAACAAGACAGTTTATCTCAACAATATCTTCCCTGTAGAAGTGTTGGTAAAAGCCGACAAACTGGCGGGAAAAACCACTTTGTTGACTATATATGAAAACAATAAAAAAGTACACGAACAGTCGATAAATATTACTTCCAACGAGTTTTCAAAATGGGTAAAACTGTCATTTGAAGCAAAAAAAGCAGGCTTGCTCAATTATCGGGTGGAATTGTCGGAAATAGAAGACGAAGTTACTACCATCAACAACCATAGAGAAGTGGTGGTGGAGGTGTTGGACAGCCGGAAAAAAGTGGCGATTGTATATCAGTCACCGCATCCCGATATAGCTGCCATTGTCTCTGCTTTGCAATCCAGCGAAGCCTATCAAGTGGAGACATTTGTTGCCGGCAATTTCAATGGTAAAAAAGTGGCGGATTATGATATGGTGGTCATGCATAGAGTGCCATCCAATAATGCGGATATGCGGATAGTGCAGGAGATAGAAAAGGCAAAAGTGCCTTGTTTTTATGTGCTGGCAAGCATGAAAGATTATCATTTTTTCAATGATTGCCACCTTGGTATGGCAATAGATGTAAAAGGTAATTTGAAAAATACCGTATATCCTATATTAGATAAAAGTTATTCAGGCATTTCTTTCACTTCGTCAACTACAGAGATGATAGATGTATTGTCTCCGGTGGAAGTGCCGTTCGGCAAATATCGTCTTTCTCCCAATAGCAGTGCTGTCTTGTTGCAAAAAATCGGAGAGGTGGAGACCAATTATCCTTTGTTGGTGTTTAGCTATGGAGAAGGTGCCCGTTCGGCGATATTTTTTGGAGACGGATTGTGGCGATGGAGATTGTATGATTATATGTATTCCGAAACACACGATCAATTTGATGAGTTGATATTGAAAGTGTTTCAATATATCGGCACCAAAGAAAATCAAAGTTTTTTCCGTGTTTCCGGCAAGCAAATTTATGCCGAGAACGAAGAAGTGATATTTGATGCAGAATTGTACAATATGAACTATGAACTCGTCAATGAGCCGGAAGTGCAAATGACCATTCAAGGAGAAAACGGCACTCACCAATTTTTGTTTTCTCGTGTCGGACGTGCCTATCAATTGGAGGCAGGCATTTTCCCGAAAGGCACATATAAATGGGAGGCAAGCACTAACATGGATAACAAAAAATATTCACAATCCGGTTATTTTACCGTCAAAGAGGTGAATTTGGAAAGTGTAAATCTAACAGCGGATTATCAGTTGATGGTTAATTTGGCGGCACAAAGCGAAGGAAGGTGTTTTTCCAATCAAGAGTTCGACAAACTATACAAAGCTATTGTTGACAACGAAACTATTAAATCGGTGGCACACTACAACAAAACTTATCAATTGTTGTCAAGTTATTGGCCTTTGTTGCTAATAATTGTTTTGTTGTTGTCGGTGGAATGGTTTATTAGAAAATATAGCGGTGCCTATTAGATGAAATAAAAAAATGCTTGCGGAGGCAAGCATTTTTTTCGTTATGAATAAAGTTTTATTTTTTGTTAGCAATTGCTTCGTCAATAAAGTAGGAACAGAGAGTGGTAAATTGCAGGTTTTTGGTTTTAAGTTGTTTGGGGACAATACTTTCTTGAGTTTGTCCGGGAATGGTATTCACTTCTATAAAATACAATCCGCTGTCGTTAAAAATATAGTCAATTCTAACAATTCCTTTGCAATCCAAAGCTTTGTAAACTTTTTTGGATGTTTCTTCACACAATTCTTGTATGTCAACAGGAATTTGGGCAGGGGTGATTTCATAGGCCAATGAAGGATCGTATTTGGCTTCAAAATCAAAATATTCCTTTTTGCTGATAATTTCGGTGATACCTATCACTTGAATTTCATTTTGATATTTCATGATGCCACAAGTGATTTCTCTTCCTTTGATAAAAGTTTCCACCAAGAGTTGGTCATCTTCTTTGAAGGCAGTCTCCAATGCCGGCAATAATTCTTCTTTGGTGTTGACTTTTGACATGCCTACGCTGGAACCGGAGTTGCATGGTTTTACAAAACAAGGCAGACCGACTTTGTCGATGACGGCTTGTGGGTCTATGTGGTCGTATTTGAACAAATGCACCGAAGGAGCCGTTGTAATTCCATAGGAATTGACCACACGGTTGCAATAATTTTTGTTGAAAGTCAAAGCCGATACCATGGTGCTGCAGCTTGTATAAGGAATGTTGAGCATATCTAAATATCCTTCCAATTTTCCATTTTCACCAGGGTCGCCATGTATGGCCACAAAAACACAGTCAAAATTTATGTGTTGACCATTCAAAGTGAGTGAAAAATCGTTTTTGTCAATAGGAATAATCTCATCGTTGTCGGTTTTGTAGGTCCATTGGCTACCCCGTAAATGAATGAGATAAACATCGTATTTGTTACGATCTAATTGATCGGCAATATTTTTCCCGCTCTTTAAAGAAATTTCGTATTCTCCTGAGTTTCCTCCTGTTACAACTGCAATTTTTGCTTTCATAGTTATGACTGATTATTGGTTAGAAAAATCAAACAAAGGTAATGAAACAAATGGCATGCTTTTATTATTGCCGGCATAAGTATTCAACAAAATAAAGTTTATTTTTTCCATAGGTAATAAAAGCAAAAAAAAATCGTTGATAATAAAAACGAAAGCATAGTATGAAAAGAATTTTGTTAGTATTGCTTGTTGTGTTTTTGTCGCAGACGATGTTTGCCCAGCAGGTGGCAACTTATCAATATGCACAAAAAGACACTTATAATCTGATGTTAGATATTTATTATCCGACAGGTGTGCCAAGGGCTTGCATTGTCTATATGTTTGGCGGAGGCTTTATGATGGGTTCTCGTTTGGGAGCAGAGAATGTAGAGTATTTTAAAGCATTGCAAGATAGCGGCTTTCAAGTTGTTGCCATTGACTACAGACTGGCATTGAAGGGACAGAAATTGTCAGGCATTCCGATTAAACAGATTCACAATGCCATTATGATTGCCAGTGAAGATTTGTATAGTGCAGTTGCTTATTTGATAGAGCATCAGCAGCAATTAAAAATTGATACTTCAAAAATTGTTTTGATAGGCAGCAGTGCCGGAGCTGTCTCTGTTATGCAATCGGAATATATGCTATGCAGGCGGATGGAATTGTCAAAAGTGTTGCCAGAGAATTTTAATTTTGCCGGTGTTGTATCTTTTTCGGGTGCAATATTTTCGCGTGAAGGATTGATAGATTATATCAATCCGCCTTGTCCGGTGTTTATGTTGCATGGAACAGAAGATAAATTAGTGACATATAAAAGTATTACTTTTTTCAATTTAGGTTTTTTTGGTGCAAATGCTATTGCCAAACGTTTCAAGAAATTCGGTTATCCATATCAGTTTTATCGTTATCAGGGCTGTGCTCATGAAGTAGCAGGTTTGCCACTATTGCGTATAAGTGAAACTATCAGATTTATAGAAGATTATGTGCTTAATGGTAGTAAATTACAATTAGATGCAAAACTAGTTGATAAGTCGGTACCAAAGTTTGTCTGGGGGCGAATCAAACCTTCACAAATGAGGTCTAATTAATTTTTTTTCGTTTATATAGAAATTTTTATTACCTTTGTAGTCCCAATTCAAAGGCAACTATTATGATGAAACAAAGTCAAAGAGAAGAGATGTTATTGACGCAGAAATTGAATCCTCGTCAAATAATGCTTATTAAATTACTTCAAATTCCGACTGTTATGATGGAACAGCGTATCAACGAGGAATTGGAGTCCAATCCTGCTTTGGAAGAGGTGGATGAGGAGCCTTCGTCAATGAACGAGGAAGAAAATATGCTCAATACTGAACGTTATGAAGAAAATTCTGATGAATCAAGAAATACAGATTTGGTGGAAGAGTATTTTTCCAGAGAATACGACAATTATGACGGTCCGAGTATGAAACCGCGTGACGATGATGAAGAACGCCGAAGTTTTATGGAAAATTCTCAAGTCTCCAACGAAACCTACCAGGAAAATCTGTTGGCACAGTTAGATTTATTGATGTTGTCGGCCGAAGATAGAAAAATTGCCAACTTTATTGTCGGCAGTATTGACGAAGACGGTTATATCCAAAGAAGTAGTGCAGAATTGGCAATAGATATGTTGTTTGCTATGAATATTTCCACTACGGAGGAAAACGTGGAAAAATTGATAAAAAATGTAGTACAGCGTTTGGAACCTGCCGGCATAGGTGCAAGAGATTTGCGTGAGTGTCTGCTCATCCAGTTGGAAAGAATAGAACCTGAAACAAATATTATTAGTTTGGCCAAACAAATAGTTGCAGATCATTACGATGAATTTACAAAAAAACGTTTTGACAGAATCAAAAAGAATTTAGCCTGTTCTGACGAAGATTTTCATTCGGCTATAGATTTTATTACTAAAAATCTGAATCCCAAACCGGGTGAAGGTACTTTTGTCGCCACCGGTGCCGCATCAATCGTTCCTGACTTTGAAGTGGTAGTTGACGAAAGAGAGCAGACCTTAGAACTATTGATGCCAAATATAAAATTACCACGTTTACGGCTGAGTAAACAATACGAAAGTATGTACGATGAATTGAAAAACAACGAACATATTGCTCAAAAAGAACGTGACGAAGCAATGGAATTTGTTCGCCAAAAGGTGAATGCCGCTCAATGGTTTATAGAAGCACTTTCTCAACGGGAAACCACTCTTTATAAAACCATGACTTCTATTATGGAGCATCAAAAAGAATTCTTTTTAACGGGAGACGAGATGATGCTCAAACCAATGATTTTAAATGATATTGCAAAAGAAATAGAGGTGGACGTATCAACAATTTCACGTGTGGTAAAAGAAAAGTATGTGCTTACCCAATATGGTACTATTCCATTGAAATTCTTTTTTTCAGAGTCTATCACCACGGTTGAAGGAGATGATGTGTCAACAAGAAAAATCAAAAAAATTATCAAAGATGCTATCGATGAAGAGAGCAAGGACAATCCTTTGACCGACCAGGCTCTTTGTGATATGTTGATAGAAAAAGGATATCATGTAGCACGTAGAACGGTGGCAAAATATAGAGAACAACTCGGTATTCCGGTTGCAAGAATGAGAAAATAATGTTTGATGATGAATATTTTATGCGATTGGCTTTAAACGAAGCCGAAAAAGCCAAAGAGGAAGGCGAAATCCCGATTGGTTGTGTAATTGTTTGCAACGATATCGTCATTGCCAAGGCTCATAATCAAGTGCAAACTTTAAACGATGTTACTGCACATGCCGAAATGCAGGCATTTACGGCTGCTGCTAATTATTTTGGTTCTAAATATTTAAAAGACTGTACTTTGTATGTTACATTAGAACCTTGTGCTATGTGTGCAGGAGCCGCCGCTTGGACACAAATACCAAAAATTGTATATGGCACTCAGGATGAAACTCATATTCAAATAGACAGACGCAAACTCTTACATCCTAAAACTACTTTGAAAGGCGGCGTCCTGGAAAAAGATTGCAAGCAATTGCTAACAACCTTTTTCGCCGAAAAGCGAAAAAATAAATAAGTATTTTTACTTAAGCATTAATACTTACTATTGTTCTGTAGATAGAAAGGTGATGTAGAGATTCCATTGGGTAAAATCCCGGTTGCTGAGTGACAATACAGCAGCAAAATCGCTTCCATTGGAGCCAATTTCCAAATAATCATTGGTGTTGAAAACGAAAAACGGGTCGGCAGCCGTGTAGGTGTTGGTGATTTTGCACATAGCACTTTCATGGTTGCAGTTAGAAGAAAAGTTAAACATTCTTCCATTAGCATATTTTTCAAAATCAGCACGTTTCAGGTCGGTAATGATATTGCCGTAGCTATCAATGTGTTTTACTTTAAATGCCAAAGTATTGGTAGAAGGATTGTAGCGAATGTTGGATTCTGAAACATTGAAAGTGGTGAGATTTTCAATAGGGTAGTCGTCTCCGATAGAGGACAGGTCGTCGGTTTTAGCCAGCATGCTTGCTTGATGTACAAAAGCATCTAATGCTCTAAAAGTGTGGTGGTTTTCATTTTTAAGGTTTTTAATCCTTATTATTTTTTCAATATTGGCCGAATTGTCGCATATCAAATACATCAAACCATTGTTTTTACACAAAAAGTAGTGACCGTCGTATTTGAAGGCAATATAATGTTTGGCATTGTCTTTATTGGTAATCGGAGTCTGGTTGACATCAATAATATGAATACTGCCTTTTGGAAAAAAGTAATAGCAATTTTTTATCTGGTATGCGGCATTATTGATGTCAAATTTGTTAACTCTATGGGTGATGTCCACAATAGTGAGAGTAGGGTCTATGTTGAGAATCGCCCCTTTGAAAGCGGCAGCATAAAAATCTGTATTTCCCCAATCGCTTGTAATAGTGATAATTTGGCTCATGATAGATGCTTGTTTAAAAATATAAGATAGCTGTGAGCAACAATCTCAGGTTGCCAACAAGTTTTGCTCCTTCTCGTTGAACTTCGCCTAAACTATTGCGTTGTTGGCCATATAAAACAGTTGTGTATTCCGGTTCAAATGCAAATTGAAGTTGTTTGGCGGTATATTTCACCCTTGCAGAAATTCTTTGAATGGAGCGAATGTCATAGTCTTTGGTAAAATAACTGTTGGCATTGTTCCAGTCTTGAATATTTTTGAAGGCTCCCAAATTTTGTGTGTAGCCGCCAAAAATTGCCACTTCCCACGATTTTATGTTAGCATAAAGGTCAAACCATACGCTCACATTGTTGAGACCAACGTAATCAAAATTTACGGCAGAATTCAATGCATAGGAATCGTAGTAGCGAACGGCATAGCCACCTACTAATAAAAAGTCGTTGACACCTTGCGAATACATGCCTTTGACTTTCAACCCCAACTGTGAATGGTGTGTTAGGGCATGTTGATGGTGTAAAAATGCAATCACAGCCCAAGAATGCACGCCTTTGTGGCAGTATTCATTGTCAGAAGTGACCACTCTGGGTATTAAATATTTGTAGTCGCCACCAATACCTATCAACGTGTTGGAAGTGAGTGAAGAATCTTTTTTGTTGTGTTTTTTGAAGTCCAAAAAATATTGCATGCCGCCTTCCGGAATTGCCGAATTGCGAAGATATTCAGAACTCGTTCCATTAAAACCGATGCTGGCATAATCGCGTTGAGCGGAAATGTATAACATTAAATTGTTGATGCCGAAATTTTGTTTTACACGTATTTGCGGGGCACGAGAAAAAGCTTGAAAAGGGGCTCCCGCACTGCCGGTTAGCGTGTAGGCAAAACAATTTTCGGTGAAAAGCGGATGCCAGGTTTGTCCTATTAAAAGATGTGTAGTAGGCCATTGTAGTTGAATAATGGCATGTCGAAGACAAAAGCCGTTGGCATCGCTGTTGGCCACACCTACAAACCATCCTTCCAACATGCCGGAAATGTCTGCTCCAAGTGCCTTTGGTGCCGTAATTCTTCCTGTCAAACGTGTATTCATAGCCAACATATTGAAACTTGGCCGGGCATTGATATCTTTGCCGTTTTTGTCCGTTTTGATGTTGGCGGGATACATGGTGATGATGCCTTCCCGGGCAGTTATTGACTGTCGGGTGTCAAAAATATTGTCCTGGCTGATATATCCGCCAAATGCCACTCCCCAACGTTTGTTGTTTTTAGGGTGGGCTTGTTCTTTATAGGATTCGTATGTGGTGATTTGATTAAATTCTCTAATCGTATCCGTATCTCGTAGAGAAAAGAAATTTTTAAATTTTTCTTTTGCCGTCAGTGTGCGGGTGCTATCAACTATATTGCCATAACTTTGTAGGCAACAGCATAAAATGACCGCTAAAAAAAATGTTTTTTTCATCATTTGCCCATAGTTATATAACTCAAATTGTCTATGTTGAGCATTTCGTTGGCCATGTCAATCAATTCATCGGCAGTGATGGTGCTGATTTTTTCCACCACGCCTTCAATGGTTTCCACATCTTCAAACATAAGGTGATTTTTGCCGATGGACAACATTTCCGTAAGATTGGATTCGTATGTAATCTCCACTTGACCAATCATTTGCAATTTTGCTCGGTGTAATTGCAGTGTGCCTAATTTTACATTGCGTAGTTTGTTTAATTCCCTGTGTGTCAGTTCAAAACATTTGTCCAAATTTCTCTGCTCACAACCGATATAGATATTGAAAATACTCAAGTCGCTCATCGCAGAATAAGAAGATTCAATATTATAGACATAACCTTTTTTTTCTCGAATGGCCATGTTGAGACGGGAATTGAGTCCTTGGCCTCCCAATATATTGCTTAGCAAAGTGGCAATTTGATTTTTGCGTTCGTCATAAGATGGCAATACACAACCCATTACCGCATGAGACTGGTTGCTATGGATTTTTATGTGTTTGCTGTCAGGTTGATAAGGTTCTAATTTTTTGCGAGTAAATTGTCTTTTGTTGGCCGGAATCAATGCAAAATATTTACTAACAATACGTTTTATCTGTTCAAAAGGTACATTGCCGACTATCGCTATCACCATTTGGTCGGTGTTGTAGTTTTTGGCAATAAAATTGAAAATGGTTTCCCGTTTGATTTGCTTTACTTCCTTTTTTGTGCCTAAAATATTGGTTCCCAGACTGCTGCCTTTGAAAATCAGGTTTTCAAATTCATCAAATATCCATTCAGTAGGGGTGTCTTTGCAGAGTTGTATTTCTTCTATTACTACATCTTTTTCTGTTTCAATGTCTTTTTCGTGGAAAGTGGAGTGAAAAATGATGTCAGAAAGCAATTCCGCTGCTCGTCCGAGGTATTGATTCAGGACGGAAGCATAAAAAAAAGTTTCTTCTTTGGTGGTGTAGGCATTCAGGTCTCCGCCTATATTTTCCAAATAGGAAAGTACTTGGTAGGTATTTCTTTTTTCTGTTCCTTTGAAAATAACATGTTCAATAAAATGGGCTATGCCACGTTCGGACGGGAGTTCTTCACGGGTGCCCGTATTGACCACAACGCCTATGTGTGCAATAGGCGAGGCTACTAATTTATGAATAATGCGAATGCCGTTATCTAATCGAAAATAATTGTAACTCAATGTCTTTTTAATATAAATCTATCCAATAGTATGGATTTGTACAGTAATCTAAAAACTTTAGCAAATCCTCTTTTTTTATCATCAGTGAAGCAGTATTAATGCAGGGATGAAAACTTAGTCGTTCTGCATTTTTTAATGTGCTGTCAATAAAAACTATTACATGGTGGTCTTTGTCATTGATGAGGCCGAAAGGTGTTACCGAGCCGGGTGTTACACCCAAGTATCTCATCAATCGTTCCGGAGATGCAAAACTTAATTTTCCTTGTTTAAGAATTTTTTCAATGCTATGGATGTCCATATTCTGGTCACAATCCAATAAAACCAAATAATGTTGGTTGCCTTTGTGGTTTCTGAAAAACAGGTTTTTGCAGTGTTTGGCATCGTGTCCCGCCCAAAATTGCTTGGCAATTTTTATAGTAGGTGCTTCAGGATGCTCAATGTATTCAAAATCGATATCCAATTTCTTCAACAATTCATACAATTTCGGGTCTCCGTTCATTACAATTGTTTTTTGTTGAGTGAAAAATTAATATATCTAATGGTGGCACCTTGTGCCAACCACATATTTTCGTAGTAGGTTTTTATTTTCAAATTGTCGGCAAGGTAATCCAAGGCATACAAATTGTCAATATTTTCCAATATTGTCAACTGTTGTTCATTGATGACCTCCAAGGTGAAATTATACATCAATTCGCTGTCGGTTTTCAAATGGATACTGCCCTCATCGTGGAGAATTTGTCTGTAGCGGTCCAAAAAAACGGGGGCTGTCATTCTCTTTCTGGGCTTTTGTGGTTGCGGGTCAGGAAATGTGATCCAGATTTCGCTTACTTCATCTTTGTCAAAACAAAAATTCACATAGTCAATATATCCACGCAGAAAGGCGACATTTTTCATTCCTTCGTCTATTGACTGGCGGCATCCCTTCCACATACGTGCTCCTTTTCGGTCCATACCGATAAAGTTCTTGTCGGGAAATAGTTGTGCTTGTCCGACAGTATATTCCCCTCTGCCACAGCAAAGTTCTAACACGATAGGGTGCTTGTTGCCAAAATATTCGTGCCATCTGCCTTTCAAGGCAAAGTGTCCTTCAACAACTTCGTTTCTTGTCGGTTCAAAAAAGTTGTCAAAAGTCTTTGTTTCCGCGAATTTTGCTAATTTTCCTTTACTCACGATATCTTTATTCAAAGTTCAAATCCACATCTACATCTTCTTGTTCTTCTTTGCCGACTACCAAAGTGATTTTAGCCATATAAGGCACTTTTTCACTTGTTGCGATAATGCGTCCTTTGTAGCGTTGTTCTAAAACGGCATTGTTGTATTTGCTGGATTTGTAAATCACTTGACCTAATTGCAAATTGTTGGTTTTTAGCAAATTTTCTGCTTGTCGGAGTGATAAATCCACCAAATTAGGCATTTCCACTTGCGGAGCCGTTACAGCCACTGTCGTCAAATAGATTTTTCTTCTTTTTTTCACTTTGCTGCCCGGTGCAGGATCTTGATTGAGGACAACACCTTTGGGTTGGTCTGGAATAAACATGGAATCGATTACTTCCAATTTGAAGTGATGCACATTTTCCTCATCTAAAAATATGGACAATTCTTCAGGAGTCTTACCGACAAGGTTAGGCGTTTCGTATTCTTGTCCGTGAAAAGTGATTATTTTGGTGAGTTGCACTACAATAATCAATAGTACAAGGGTTGTCAGCATCATTAAAATCAGTGTGCTGAGAATGGTATATTTGCGATAAAATTCTTTTATATTCATGATTAAAATCCCATAGCTTTGTTAAGAGAATCGTAGTTTAGGTAATTACGTTTGTCTATCCATTGTTTAAATGCGGTATTGTTGCGAGCCTTGGGATAACGGCGTGAAAAGTAGTCGTCGTCTTCTTTGCCCGGCAGAAACAATTCGTCAATAGTATTCAATTCTTCTGCAATTTGGCTGTATTGTTCTTGAAGATAGAAAATATCCATTTTTTCAATGTATAAGTCAAACAGACTCGGCAAATAGGTGATAGCACTATCCATGGCTTCCAATGCCAAATCGTAGGCATCGGCATTTTGAAATACCCAGGAAAGATATACATAATAGATAGGGTCGTTGCCAAACATGTTCACCATTTTGTCTATTTGTGCACTTACTTCTTCCACCAAACCATTTCCGATAGCACTTTGCATTAAATAGAAAGTGGCAATGCGGTCTTCGTCAGGGAATTTTTTGACAAATTGGTCGGCTGTTGTTTTTACATTTTCGTAGTCGTCGGTAATGCTGGAAAGATTAAGATTGAGTACGTTGGCATACATTAAATCTTTCGTCTGCGGCAAAGTATAAAACAATATACTGTCTGCGGCGGCAAAGTCTTCGTTGCCGATAGCTATGTTGACTTGTATCAAACGATTGAGGTTCATTACTTCTTCGTTGATAATGTTGAGGTGATTGCAGATTTGCTGGCGGCAGTCTTCACTCCATTTAATGCCGGAAGCCACTGCAAAGGCATCTACAATTTTTATTTCTTTGTCAATCACTTTCATCTCCCAGTCTTCAATAGAGATGCCTCCGTTGTTGTACAAGCGGAAGATGATTCTTGCGTTGCCCAAACTGTCACGATAAAACTTGGTAAAGTGAAAGTCAGCACCGTAGGTGACGGCATCCACTTTGATACTTCCGGGACGGATGTATTCACGAATATATTTGTCTGCATCAATTTTTTGATCTTCGGTGAGTTTGAGACCATCAAAGACAATTTTTTCAAAACTATTGTAGTCAAAAGCTGCATTGAGCAGGTCTGCATTGCCGGCAGCGATACTTTCTTCGATGTGTTTGGCAAATTCTATATATTGCTCGTCAGGAAAGTCTTTCTTTTTGCAAGAAACAACTACAATAGTTATTAGTAACAGCACGGATAAAAATTTGAAATGCTTCATGGAATTTTATTTTTCAGTAATGAGTTTAACAGTTTCTTCAATTGCTTGCCGGATGTTTTCGGCTTTTTTGCCGCCGGCGCTTGCCAAAAAGTTTTGACCGCCGCCACCGCCTTCTATCACTTTGGCAGATTGTCGGATGATGTTGCCGGCATGGAAACCTGCTTCTGTCATCGGAGTAGTGAAAAACAAAGTTAAGGTAGGCTTGTCGTTAAAGACACTACCACCTACAAAGGCGAATTTTTCGTGTTCAAAATGAGGTTTTAGCATTACCGTCAATTTTTTGACAAAGTCGGCATCTTCGGTGCCGCAATAGCGGATTATCTTTATATCTCCGATAGTTTCCACTTGCTTTAGCAATTGCTGGCACAAAGCGTTGATTCTTTCGTTGAGCAAGCCTTCCACTTGTTTTTTCAATTTGTTGTTTTCTTCTATACAAGTTTTGACCGACAAAGTCAAGTTGGCGGGATTGTTGCACAAGCTACGTAATTCTTCTAAAGTATCTTGTTGTGCATAGACAATATTTTCTGCACCGATGGCAGTTACAGCTTCAATACGACGGATGCCGGCGGCAATGGCAGATTCGGATATGATATGGAATAAGCCGATATTGCCTGTGGCACTTGTGTGGGTGCCGCCGCAAAATTCAATAGAATCGCCAAATTGAATAACACGTACTTTGTCGCCGTATTTTTCTCCAAACAACATCATTGCTCCCATTTTTTCCGCCTCGTGGATAGGAACATTGCGGTGTTCGTTTAATGGAATATTTTGTCGAATCAGTTGATTGACAATTTTTTCTGTCTCCCTTATTTCTTCTTTGCTCATCTTGGCATAGTGGGAGAAGTCAAAACGTAGTCTGTCTGCATTGACAAACGACCCTTTTTGTTCAATGTGTGTTCCTAAAACTTTTCGCAAAGCGAATTGCAGCAGGTGAGTGGCACTATGGTTGTTTTCCGTTAATTTTCGGCTGTCGGCATCTACTTGTGCAGTGAAAGTCGCCGAAAGATTTTTTGGCAATTGGTTGCACAAATGAATGTATAAATTGTTTTCTTTCTTTGTGTTGGTAATTTGTATGGTTTCGGTATTGTTTTTTAATATTCCTTTGTCGCCCACTTGACCACCGCCTTCTGCATAGAAAGGTGTCTGGCTGAGAATTAGTTGGTAGAAAGATTGATTTTTTGCAGTCACCTTTCTGTATTTCAATATTTTAGTTTCTGTTGTCAAAGTGTCGTAGCCGACAAAATCGGTATTTTCATTGCTATCGTTGACTATTTGCCAGTCGTCGGTTTCGGTTTGTGCTACCGAGCGGGAGCGTTGTTTTTGTGTTGCCAGTCCTTTTTCGAATGCCACCATGTCAACGGTCATATTTTTTTCTTCGGCCATCAATTGGGTGAGGTCGATAGGGAAGCCGTAGGTGTCGAATAGTTCAAAGGCAAAATCGCCGTTGATGACTTTTTCGTTTTTGTGAGAGGCAATATATTGCTCAAATTTTTGTATGCCCGATGCCAAAGTTCTCAAAAATGACTGTTCTTCTTCTTTGATGATTTTATAGGCGACATCTTTTTGTTTTTCAATTTCGGGGAATTGTTCTTTCATTTGATTGACTAATGTCGGCAACAGTTCGCAGATGAAAGGTTGTTCAAATCCCAGATAGGTGAAGCCGTAGCGGACAGCTCTGCGGAGAATTCGTCTGATTACGTAGCCGGCACCTGTGTTGGAAGGCAGTTGTCCGTCTGTTATGGCGAACGAAACGGCTCTCAGGTGGTCGGCAATCACTCGCATGGCAATGTCTTTTTCGGCATTGTCGCCGTAGTTTACGTGTGCGGCTTGTGCAATGGCTTGTATCAATGGTTGGAAGATATCGGTTTCGTAGTTGGATTGTTTGTCTTGCAACACCATGCACAATCGTTCAAAACCCATGCCGGTATCGACATATTTGTTCGGCAACAGTTCCAATTGTCCATTGGCATTACGGTTGTATTGTATAAATACCAAATTCCATATTTCTATCACTTGCGGATGGTCTTTGTTGACTAATTCACGTCCGGAGATTTTCTTTTTTTCCTCCTCGTTTCTGATGTCTATATGAATTTCCGAGCAAGGACCGCAAGGACCTTGTTCGCCCATTTCCCAAAAGTTGTCTTTTTTATTGCCGAAGAGAATTCTGTCTTCGCTGATGATATTTTTCCAAAAATTATATGCCTCCGTATCTTTTTCGGTGTGGTCGTTTGCATCTCCGCCAAATACGGTAACATAGAGATTGTTTTTGTCGATTTTTACTACTTCTGTTAAAAACTCCCATGCCCATTCTATCGCTTCTTTTTTGAAATAGTCGGCAAAAGACCAGTTGCCCAACATTTCAAAAAAAGTGTGGTGGTAGGTGTCGCGGCCGACTTCTTCCAAATCGTTGTGTTTGCCGGATACCCGCAGACATTTCTGGCTGTCGGCAGCTCGTAGATATTTGGCAGGCTGATTGCCTAAAAAGATATCTTTAAACTGGTTCATGCCGGCATTGGTAAACATAAGTGTAGGGTCGTTTTTGACCACTATGGGTGCTGAAGGAACTATATGATGTTCTTTAGAGCGAAAAAAATCTAAAAATGCTTTTCTTATTTCTTTATTTGTCATCTTTTCTTTATTTTTTTATATTATCTCTCTATTTTAGAGAAAAAGAATAAAAACTTGCAAAGATAGCATTTTTTGTTGAGATTTAGAAAATAAAGACGGACAAAAAGATAATTTTCCTTAAAAAAATCTATTGAAAAAATTTTTTTCTACTTTTATAAAAAATAATTGTTTAACAAATTTGCATTTGTGACTTGAATGTGGCTTTATATTTTTTCATACCTTAATTTTTTATACGGCTAAACGCTGAATTTTTAACTGCACAAGTATAATCATAGCATGGATGATAATTGTAAATAAGTATTTCATCAGGTCCTAATCTTTCAATGAATAATCTTGTATAGTAAGTTGTATCATTTTGTCTAACTGTATCATTATAGGGATAATAGACATATTGTGTTTGATAGGGAATATGATCAGATGTTTCACAATTGCTAACAAAGTATCCATTATTAAAAATGAGCGTATCTTGAAAAAAATCATAATTGAGTGTCGGAATTTCTTTCTCAAGTACCCATGTTCCTTTTAGATATTGTTCTAAAGGAATATCCATATAGTTTTTCTCTTTTACTTTATTTTCTTCCTCTTCACATCCTGCGAAAAGGACTAATCCTGCCACTATCAGGACGACCGTTGCTAACATAGGCATTATGTATTTCAGTTTCATTGTTATTGTATTTAAAAGTTTATAATTGTTTTTTATTTGTTTCATAATATCTGCTCCTTTCTTGTTTTTAGTGCCAAGAACTTACTAAAAAAGATGTATTTAATGGTCTCTTGGCATAACCATATTTTTCAATCGGCAAATATACAAAAAAAATTTATATAAAACAGATTTACAATGGAAATTTTTTTTCAACAAGAAAAAATTCTTAATAAATTGCTTATTGAAGCTATATAACCAATAACAAAAAATATGTTACCTTTGCATTTCAAAAATTCGATAAAATGAATATCCCAAAAATAGTGAAATTTTTAGTTTTAGCCGTTTTAATCTTGTTGGCAGGTTGCGGTCAGCCACGCGTACAAAGCGGAGATTTGCTGTTTGTAGGCATTCCGGTAGATTATAGTTTGGAAGCTTCGTCAATGGATAATGCCATTGTGTCAGCCACAGGCGACAGCAATCAAATCAACTATATTCACGTGGCAATTTTGGAAGTGGAAGACGGGCAAACATGGGTGATAGACGCCACTGTTAAGCATGGCGTGGACAGACATCCTTTGGATACATTTTTGGCAGATTTTACCCTCAAAGACGGTTCCCTGCCTTTGTTGGATGTCAGGAGAGTGAAAAATATCACTTCGCAACAGGCTCAGGCAGCCGTGGAAAAGGCGAAAAGTTTTGTCGGTAAATCCTATGACTATGCTTTTTTGCCAGACAACGATTCCCTTTATTGTTCCGAATTGGTGCAGAAAAGTTATTTGGATATGCATGGCTGCCCGATATTTGCCTCCCATCCTATGAATTTTAAAGATGCAGACGGCAATATGCCGGTTTATTGGGAACAGTTGTTCGCAATTTTGGGAATGCCGGTGCCGCAAGGTCTGAACGGTACCAACCCGCAAGATATGTCGGCATCTCCGAAATTGGAAAAGGTATGTGTGTTGCCGGTGGAGAAAAAATAGAAAAAATGTTTTAATATTACAATCAAAATAAAGCAATATGAAGTTTATTGCCAAAACATTTGCCGGATTGGAGCAGGCAACAGCCGCGGAGTTGGCACAAATAGGAGGGAATGATATACAAGTTATCAAGCGTTCCGTCAGCTTTAGCGGAGATATGGAATTGCTCTACAAAGCCAACTATTATTGCAGAACAATCCTAAGAATAGTGATGCCTCTTGCAGAATTTGAATTCGCCACCAATGAACAATTCTATCGGAGTGTGTTTGACATACATTTTGAGGATTATTTAGACAAAGAGGGTTCTTTTTGTGTTCATTCAGTTATTCGCGAGTCCATTTTTAGCAATTCACAATACACCAGTTTGTTGACAAAAGATGCCATTTGTGATCGTTTTCGCTATCTTTACAATTGCCGTCCCGATGTTGACAAAGACAATCCGGATGTAACAATAGATGTGCATATTTATAGAAACAAAGCCACCGTTTCTTTGGATACTTCAGGCATCTCGTTGCATCGTCGCGGCTATAAAACCACTCGCCACAATGCGGCATTAAACGAAGTGTTGGCGGCAGGATTGATAGCATTGAGCGGTTGGCAGTGCGACTGCAATCTGGTGGATTTTATGTGTGGCTCGGGAACTATTTTGATAGAAGCTGCCATGAAGGCACTGAATATGCCGTCAGGATATTATCGCACGGAAGGCTATGGCTTTATGACATGGAAAAATTTTGATGAAGCACTTTGGCAGCAAGTCCGCAACCAATTGGACGATGCCATGCATGAAGAATGGAATTATAAAATCTATGGCAGCGACATAAATGGCAGGTATGTAAAATCGTGTCGGGAAAATGTAGAGCAGCTTCGCTTGGATGACATTATTGTTTTGTCATTGGAAGCCTTTGAAGACACTCGTCCGGAACAAACTCCTGCCTTTGTTATCAGCAATCCTCCTTACGGGGAGCGATTGAAAATAGAAGAAATCAATTCTTTTTATCAATCTATCGGTGATACCTTAAAGAAACATTATACCGGTTGCAAGGCGGGCATCATCACTCCCAACAAACAAGCCATGAAACAATTCGGTCTGCATGCCTCACAAAAATTTGTTGTTTACAATGCAGAATTGGAATGCTGTTTCTATTTGTTTGATATTTATAGCGGCAGCAAAAAAAGTAAATATAATTAAAATTTTGCCAAAGGCAGGCTATTTTATAAACTCCATACAAGACCAAGGGTCGCAGTGTGGAGTAAAAAGAATCAATCCTTCCGTTTCGCGTGCCGGAGGTATACTACTATTTGACCATATACGAACACTAATTTTCAATAATGAATGTGGCGTGTCTTCGACACGCTATGTGAATAGGATGATGTATTCACTCCATCTTACGCTGACGCTTATATGGAGTTATTAATATAACGTGCATACTGCACGTTTGATGTTGGTGATGTAAAAAGAATAAATCCTTACATCTTACATGCTGAAGGCATGTTATTTTATTAGCTACATACAAGACCGAAGGTCGCAGTGTGGAGTAAAAAAGAATCAATCCATACGTCTTGCGTGCCGAAGGTACGCTACTTGATAGTGCGTTATCTTCTTTTGCTTTTGTCTTGAAACAAAAGAAAAATAGAATGTCGTTTAATCCATTGTATTGACATTTAATATAGATAGTAGAGATGTATTTTTTATACAAAACACGAAATTATATCACCCATCCAACCGCATTAGGAAAAAATCGAAAAAGAAAATGGAGTGATTGTAGCGTTAAGAAACACAAGTTGTTTGACGAACGTTACAGCCAGTGGCTGTAAAAGGAGGAGTTTTGTGTTTTAGTGAAATCAGTTCATTTTCCGATTTTTTACTTTGGCGGTGATTTTTCTTTGCTACTTTCTTTTCATGGGAGGAAAAGAAAGTTGAAAAAAATCAATCTCTTCATGCACTACTTGATAGTGTGTTATCTTCTTTTCCTTTTGTCTTGTAACAAAAGAAAAGAAGCAAAAGAAAAGTACAAGGCAGCAATGAAAAAACTAAAAAATAACTGCATACCGCTAAAGTCTGTAAACTCGCAGGGTAAACAATTTATATCGTATTGAATTGTAAATAGAATTTTTACTTAAAAAAAACGTCTGTTGAGTGGCATGCTCAAACAGCACAGACTTTTTAACGCTTTATTCCGTCATTTTTCTTCACGTTTTTTCATTGAATGCCGAAAAAGGAATGTCGTTTTATCCATTGTATTGACATTTAATATAGATAGTAGAGATGTATTTTTTTTATACAAAACACGAAATTATATCACCCATCCAACCGCATTAGGAAAAAAATAAAAAAAATGTCGCTATACAGCGACATTTTTTTATGGTCAATATAATATGTTTTTATATAAGTCCTTTAGCGTGTTTTGCTTTAAGGGTTTCAAGCATATCGATTGTCATTTTGTCCAAGTCGTATTTAGGGTTCCATCCCCATTCGTTGCGGGCACAAGAGTCGTCCATTTTGTCCGGCCAACTGTTGGCAATAGCTTGCTTGATAGGTTCGGGTTGGTAAACCATTTTAAAATCGGGTATGTATTTCCTGATGGCTTGATAAATAATTTCAGGATCGAAACTCATAGCCGTAACATTGAAGGAATTACGGTGTATCAGTTTGGAAGGATCGGCTTCCATAATATCCACCATTGCATCCAAAGCATCGGGCATATACATCATGTCCATATAGGTGCCTTTTTCCAAGGGGCAAACAAATGTTTCACCTTTTACGGCAGCATAATATATTTCTACTGCATAGTCGGTAGTGCCACCGCCGGGCAAGGTAAGATTGGAAATTAAACCCGGAAAACGCACTGAACGGGTGTCCACGCCAAAGCGGGTAAAATAATAGTCGCTTAACAATTCTCCCGTTACTTTGGTAACGCCGTAAATGGTGTTAGGACGTTGTATGGTGTCTTGCGGGGTGAGATTGTGTGGTGTGCTGGGACCGAATGCTCCGATAGATGATGGCGTAAATACGGCACAATTGTAAATGCGAGCCACCTCCAAACAATTAACCAAACTGCCGATGCCGACATTCCATCCCAACATGGGATTCTTTTCTGCCGTGGCAGAAAGTATGGCGGCTAAATTGTAAATGGTGTCAATTTCGTATTTTTTTACTACTTCGATAATTTGGGTGATTTGAGTGGAGTCAATTCTTTCAAAGGGACCTTGTTCTACTATTTCACCGCTCAATTGACGAAGGTCGCTGGCAACTACGTTGGAATTTCCGTATGTAGCACGCAATTTTTTTACCAATTCTGTTCCGATTTGTCCACCGGATCCTACAATTAATATTTTATTCATGTCTTATTTTGCTTTAGAAAAAATTTTTTGCAAATGTAAAAAAAATAAACGTTCAAATAAAAAAAAAATCAACTTTTTTCTCAAATTTTTTCTATCATTTAACAATCAATATTTTAAAAACAAAAAAATAGCCGGCTAAAAATATTTTTAAAAGGAAAATCACTCAAAATTTGCCAAAAGAAATCTCTCTGTTATGAGTAAAATGAAAAAAAATAGGTATAAATTGAAAAGCATATTGATTTTTTTGGTAATTTTGCAAATTATTTTAATGTAAAATCAGATTAAACAAGAGAAGAAAAATTATGGCAGCAATTGGTTCTATTAGAAAGCATTCCGTCATTCTTATAGTAATAGTGGGTGTGGCTATGTTGGCTTTCATTTTGGGCGATTTAGGTAAAAATCAGGGAAACGCTAAATTGCAAGACAAATTTATCCAGGTAGGAAAAGATAAAATATCTTACAATCAATATATGCACGATTACAATGCTTATAGAGATTTGATAAAAATAAGAGAAGACAGAAATCTTTCCTCTGAAGAAGATTTTGAAGTCGGCAATCAAGTGTTTGAAACAATGGTTGATTCATTATTGTTGGCAAGAGAATC
The DNA here is from genome assembly GCA_002309475.1 of Bacteroidales bacterium UBA1215. Lineage (GTDB taxonomy): Bacteria > Bacteroidota > Bacteroidia > Bacteroidales > WCHB1-69 > UBA1205. The sequence continues at coordinate 6,775 of DBXJ01000077.1, read as the reverse complement.
TAATGCTTTGGGAATATCGGTTACAGCAGAAGAATTAAGAGATTTGGTGGCAGGTGCTAATCCTCACCGCTATGCTCAACAATTTTTCAGTCCTAATGGCACCTATGATATGCAATTAGCTAACAATTTCTTGGATAATATGGATCAATACGATACAAATGCCCGGAATCAATATATGGAATTGGAACGCTATATTGAAAGAGAGACACTTGTAAACAAATATTTCAATTTGATATCCAAATCGTTCTATATGCCACAAGCATTGTTGAGAAAAGCTCAAGAAGAAAGTTTGCTGAAGGCAGACGTGGAAGTGGTACAAGTTTCTTATTCAGATCCGTCTGTTAGTGATGAAAAAATATCCGTTACACAAGATGAAATCAAAAATTGGTACGATTCTAACAAATATCGTTTCAAACAAGATAAAGAATATAGAGATGTAGAATATGTAATATTTAGAATAGAACCATCTCCGGAAGATTTGGAAACAATAGAAAACGAAGTCAACCAACTTTTTACCGAATTTTCCACTACAGACAGACCACAAGATTTTGTAAACAGATTGATAGATTCTCGTTACGATAGCACTTATTTCAAACAAGGTGAATTGGCACCGAGTTTGGATACTATTTTGTTCAATGCACCTGTCGGCACTTTGGTGGCACCGTATATAGACGGCAACATGTGGACATTTGCAAAATTGTTGGATGCTAAAAATCGTCCGGATTCCATCAACGTAAGCTTAATGTTTGTAGCTGATAAAGGTACACAACAGGCAGCCCGTACTAAAGCAGAAGCCGATTCTATCGTAGATTTGGCCTACAATGCTGTTAAAGGCGGTATGAATTTCTACGAAGCCAGTGTGAATTATTCAGACATTCCGGTTGAAGGTCAACCCGATTCTGCAAAAATATGGTTGGTAGATGGCACCGAAGGTCAATTTTTCTTTGACACATTGTACAACTTGGCACCGGGTTCTATAGTAAAATATAAAAATGATAACATAGGCGGCACCTATATTTTCAGAATTAACGAGGTGACTGCTCCGTCAAGAAAAATACAAGTGGCAATCGGTAAAAAAGAAATTGCCGCCTCACAAGAAACTATCGACAATATTGAAAGTCGTGCCAATACATTTATGAACGGCTTGACAACTATTTCAGAATTTGACAAAAAAGCCGAAGCCAATGGTTTGGATAAAAGAAGTTTTGAAAGAGTTGAACCTATGACATATACTTTGCCGGGTGTTACCAATGGCGGTCGTGATATCATACAATGGATTTATGACAAAAAAACCAAACTCGGTGATGTGTCAACTGTATTTTCAACAGGAGAAGTTTATGTAGTGGTGGCATTAAAAGGTATCTATCCGGAAGGCTATCTTCCTTTAGACCAAGAACAAGTAAAACAATATTGTGAAACAATGGCTAAAAGAGATAAAAAATCAAGTGTCTTGGAAGCAGCTTTGAATAAACAAGTAAAGGCAGGAAAATCCTTAGATGCCATTGCAAGCAGTTATAATACCGAAAAAGAAGCAACAACAGTATCTTTCATAGATAGAAATCTATCTCATTTTGGTCCGGAAGCCAAAATAATAGGCAGCATGCTGGGTCAAAAACAAGGAACTACCCAAGTTTATGGCGGAGAGATGGGAGTTTATGTTGTAAAAGTAAACAAGGTGGATGTGCCTACTGTAGATGTGAAAACAGATACAGAAACCATCAACATGATGAGTCAACAACAATCCATGATGTTCCAAAACAGAGTACAACAAACTTTGACACCTTCTTTGAGAAAAATGGTGAAAGTAGTTGATAATAGACCAATTGTTATGTAATAAAAAAAATAGTAGCTATGAAAAATTTCTTATATGTATCAGTATTAGCAGCAACCATATCGTTGATATTGGTTTCATGCAACAAAAACACTCCGGAGGCAGTAGTAGAAAAATATTGCACTTGTTATTATCAAAATAATTTTACAGACATACAGAACTATGTAACAGAATCCAACAAGGACTTCTACCGCAAAATGGCTCAAGCATTGGAAAATAGCCAACAAGAAGTAGTTCCTAACGTTGCTGTTAAAAATATTGAGTGTGAAGTAGAAAGTGATACTAATGCAACTTGTTCTTGCTTGATACAAATAACCGATCCTGAAACATCAGAACAAGAGGAAATTAAAAAAGTTATCCCTTTGAAAATGGAAAATAAAACATGGTTGGTTGACCTTGGTAAAGAAGATATGTTGATGCCGGAAGATAAAGATGCAAATACAAGCAGCAAAGCTTCTAAGTCAGATGCCGGAGAAACTGTGAAAGAGTTTGCAGACGATATTATTGACGGTATCTTTTCTGATGATGAACCGGCAGAAAACTAAAATTTAACATCCGTAAAATTTAAAAACTGCTTGTATTCAAGCAGTTTTTTTTTCAAATGATACGAAAAGTCGCTTTTATATTAATAATAGGTATATTGTTTTCTGTCATGTTCTTTTTGCACAATAGACAACAGCAAGAAATCGTGACGGAGAAGCCGGCTACTTTTCAATTGTCAGACGCAGACTATGCTCAATTACAAAATGGAGATGTAATTCTTCGCTATGGCTATGGAATGATCAGTGAGGCTATTGCCAAACATACCAAAGGGAAATTTCCTGTTTCACATTGCGGAATTTTGCAGCAGGAATCTGATACAACTTGGACGGTGATACATACTGTTTCCAATTCTTTGGTGGAAGTGGATGGCATGCAAAAAGATGCTTTGGAAAAATTTGTCAGAGAAGGGCATGTCGGTTCAATTATTGTTTTGCGATATATAAGTGAAGATACTTTGGCAGGTGGGAAAATAGTTGCCAAAGCCAATCGGTTTTTGCAGCAAAAAATTCCTTTTGACAATTCGTTTGATTTCGATGATGACAGCAAATTTTTCTGCACGGAAATGCTTTGGCATGTGTTTAATGACACGCTGCAAAAGGATATATTAGAGATGGAGGATGGTCAGAAATACAATTGTTTGACATTTGATGCATTTTTCAATGAAAACAATTTCAAATATATCATTAATTATAATGATTCCACAATTATAGAAAATGGAGATTAAACAATTAGTAGAAGCATATCGGCATTTGGCATCTTTTCAAACCTTATCGGAGGCTCTAAACAGTCCTCATCCGTCAAGATTGCATTTGAAAGGTTTAAACGGCAGTGCTATAGCTATTTATTTGTCATTGTTGGAGGAGCAGCAGCAGAATGTTCAATTGTGTATCTTGGCAGACAAAGAAGAATCGGCTTTTTTTTATAATGATTT
>DBXJ01000077.1:0-3407 GCA_002309475.1 Bacteroidales bacterium UBA1215 | reverse complement strand
AAAAACAGCCAAACAAGGCAAGAAAGATACAATCAATTGCTGAGGACCAATGTTTTACAACGATTGAATAGCGGCAAGCCGTTTGTCTTGGTAACGTATGCAGAAGCTGTTTGTGAAAAAACTTTTGACAAAAAGTCTATTTCTACCAATGCCATTCATCTAAGTGTCGGTCAAAATTTTTCTATTGACGAACTCTTGGAGCGATTGTCAGATGCCAATTTCGAGTTTGCAGAATATGTGGTGCAGCCGGGAGAATTTACACTTCGTGGAGGTTTGGTGGATGTGTTTTCTTTTTCCCAGGAAAATCCTATCAGAATTGAATTTTCCGGTGATGAAATCGTCTCTATTCGTTCCTTTGATGTCGGCAGCCAATTGACAAAAAGTATGTTGGCAGATATTGACATTATACCCGATATTCAGTTGACCGGCAATGAAGAAAAAACCGATTTTTTCTCTTTACTTACAGCAAAAACCAATATTTGGGTAGAAGATATTGAAGCCCATGAGCAGGAATTGAAAAAAATATTGCTTTCCATAGGCAAAAGAGAAGAACTTGACGAAATAGAATATATTTCTGCAGAAGACTACAAACGCCATCTTTTAGATTATCATTTGATAGAATTTGGCAGAAATGCTTATGCAAAAACCACGCAGGAAATAATATTTTCCGTACAACCACAGTTAACTTTCAACAAGCAGTTTGATTTGTTGCTACAGCAATGGATAGAACAATATCAAAACGGATTCGTAAATATTTTCGGTACTACCAACGAAAATCAGGCGGCAAGGGTAAGAAATATTGTTAGAGATTTGTTGCAAAACGACGACAATTACAAAGAATATTCTGAAGAAAGTTTGCGTCAATTTGAATCAGATTTGTTGCATTATGTAAATATTTCCTTGCACGAAGGCTTTATAGATAATGATTCAAAAATAGCTTTCTATACCGACCATCAAGTCTTCAATCGTTATCATCGCTACAAGATAGAAGATAAGTACAAAAAAACCGAGATGATGACCTTGAAAGATTTGTACGATTTGCAGCCCGGAGATTATGTAACACATATCGACCACGGAATCGGACAATATGCAGGTTTGGAAAAAATACAGGTAGGAGGCAAACAGCAGGAATCGATAAAAATTATCTACAAAGACAACGATATTCTTTATATCAGCATTCATTCTTTACATCGCATTGCCAAATATTCCGGTAAAGATGGTGTTCCTCCGAAATTGAATCGTTTGGGAGGCAACAATTGGAACAAAGTAAAGGAACGTACCAAAAACAAGGTTAAAGAATTGGTGTTTGATTTGGCAAAATTGTATGCAGAACGTAAGTCAAGTGATGGCTTTGCTTTTTCTCCCGATACCTACATGCAAACCGAATTGGAGGCATCGTTCATTTATGAAGATACGCCCGATCAGGTGAAAACCACACAGGATGTAAAACGTGATATGGAGGCATCCTATCCAATGGATAGGTTGATATGTGGAGATGTCGGTTTTGGTAAAACGGAAATAGCCATTCGGGCCGCCTTCAAAGCAGTTTGTGATAGCAAACAAGTTGCGGTATTGGTACCGACAACAGTATTGGCATTGCAGCATTATAATACTTTTAGAGATAGATTGGCGAATTTTCCTTGCAGTATAGATTATGTCAATCGTTTTCGTTCGCAAAAACAGCAAAAAGAAATTTTCAAAAAGTTAAAGGAAGGGCAATTAGACATTATCATCGGCACTCATAAATTGTTAAGCAAAGATGTTGAATTTAAAGATTTGGGTTTGCTGATTGTAGATGAAGAGCAAAAATTCGGTGTGGGTGCCAAAGAGAAATTAAGACGATTAAAAATTAATGTAGATACCCTCACCATGACAGCAACCCCTATTCCGCGAACGCTGCAATTTTCTTTGATGGGTGCCCGCGATATTTCTATCATGCGAACTCCGCCCTTGAATCGTTATCCTATTGAAACTACAGTATGTGTCTATGATGAAAATGTGCTTTTTTCTGCCATAGAATACGAGATATTTAGAGGCGGACAAGTTTTTGTGGTCAACAATCGCATTCAAAATATAGAAGAAATTGCGTCTTTGATACAATCGCATTTTCCTAATCAAAAGGTGGCAGTAGGGCATGGACAAATGGAAGGGGAAAAGTTAGAAAGAATCATGATGGATTTTGTGGATGGTTACTATGATATTTTGGTGGCAACCACTATCATTGAGTCAGGTTTGGATATTCCCAATGCCAATACCATTATTATCAACGAAGCACAAAATTATGGTTTGAGTGAACTGCACCAACTGCGAGGACGAGTCGGCAGAAAAAATAAAAAGGCATTTTGTTATCTGTTGACTCCGCCACGTGATATGATATCTGATGTAGCCAAGAAACGATTAGACGCCATTGCGGAATTTTCCGACATAGGCAGTGGTTTTAATATCGCTATGCGGGATTTGGATATTCGTGGTGCCGGCAATCTCTTGGGAGCGGAACAAAGTGGCTTTATTACCGAAATCGGTTACGAAATGTACCAAAAAATATTGGAAGAAGCCCTTGAAGAAATGAAGATTGAGCAAGCCGATAGTGATCATGGCGAAGAAGATTTGAATTTTGTAAAAGAATGTGTTGTTGAAACTGATTTGGAATTACTGATACCGGATAATTATGTCGCCGGCACCAACGAACGCTTGTCATTATACAAGTCTATGAGTTCTATTGCCAACGAACAGCAAATGAACGAGTTCAAGCAATCTCTGGTGGACCGATTCGGCAAAATTCCTCCGCAAACCGAAGAATTGTTGCTGTCGATAAAAATGAGAAATGTCGCCAAACAGGTTGGTTTTGAAAAAATTGTGCTAAAACAAAACAAAATGGTAGGGCATTTTGTTTCCAAGAAAAATTCTCCTTATTTTTCCAGTCGTCAATTTTTGAATGTATTGAATTATATTCAAGTGCATCAATATAATTGTCACATGAAGGAATTGCCCGATAGACTGCAACTTACCTTCGATAAAGTTTCCAATGTTTCCAAGGCATTAGAGATTCTTAATGCCATGTTATTGCCGAAAAAAGACAGTGAACATGTTTCAATTTAAGCAGTTTTCCATAGAAGATAATCTTTCCACCATGAAAGTCGGAACCGATGCGGTTTTGCTTGGTGCATGGGTGGATTGTTTAAAGGCTGCCAATATTTTGGAGATAGGAAGCGGCAGCGGAGTGATTGCCTTAATGTTGGCACAAAGGTCGTCTGCCCGGATTCTTGGCGTGGATATTCATCCTGATTCGGTATTGCAAGCCCGGTCCAATGCCGACAGGACGCCATGGAAACAAAGGATGGAATTTCAATGTGCAGATATTGTGGATTTTAGCCGAAAGGCAGAACAAAAATTTGATTTAATTGTAT
>DBXJ01000074.1:2364-11230 GCA_002309475.1 Bacteroidales bacterium UBA1215 | reverse complement strand
GGAGCATTTCTTTTCGGAGCATATAATGGTATAGAAAAACATTTTACCTTTTGGCAATTCTTTATAAGATTTCTTATGATGTTCTATATTTATAAGGCCTTTGATATCATTTGCTTCGACTGGTTTCTGCTAACAAAAAGCCGTTTCTTCCAACACTACTATCCGGAAATAGAGGGATGCAAAAGCCTTAAAAAATTTGGTTTTAACAGAAAATCACAAATCATCAAAATTATCCTCTTTCCGCTGATATCCGCAATGATAGCGTGGATATGTACAATTATTTAGTGAAGAAAAATCATTTGTCGGATGCAGCAATTTACATTATTGCAAACATTTTGCAAACCTATTAAAAAAAATGCTATATTTGCAAAATAAATATGAGTTCGTCTTGCATGTAGAGCGATACTATGAAACATTGGCTGTCATATACTACAAACGGATAGAAAATTTATATAGAGAAATTACCTAAATTCAATTTTGCACAAAAATATGATACACTCAATCCTGCAATGATATTCAGATAAAAACTACTTTTGCACCCTAATTTATTAAAAGAAGAAAAATGGAAGAAGAAACTATAGGTGAACGAATAGAAAAAGAAGTGAGAAAACAAGAATGGGATATCACTAAATTTGCTGAGGCTATATACTGTAAAAGAAATAATGTATATAATATTTTCCAACGCAACAACATAGATATTCAGCTGCTTGCAAATATATCTAAAGTGCTAAAGCATAATTTTTTCGACGATTTGGCCAAAAATCCGAAATTAGCCTACATAAATGAAAACGAATCTGAAAAAGATACTGAAAACAGACGGGCTGTGGCTCAATTTTTTGAAGTGATGCCAAACATTTTAACTCGAATCGGCATGAACAACCGTATAACATTTAACAAATCTGTGGAATTCAATGAGAATAATGTTCCCACTCCAGATATAATACTCCCTGATTATCTAGTGTGCTTTACGATTGGTGAACGATGGGTAGACAGAGCTCAAACATCTAATAGTCAAATATTCTCCATTGAAACAATGAAGTCTGATGATGGCATATCAGTAGATATTATCGAAAATAAAATCTATAAATCAGTGATGATAGATATCGTATTGGACTATAAATCAGAGCAAGAGTGGGAATCCACCATGCGTTTTGTAAAAGAAAATTGTATTCATCTTACTAAACTTACAAAAATTATAAATAAACCATAAATTACGTAATAAACATGAAAAGGTTATTTTTTATTCTTCTGTCAATGACCATATTGGCACCGGCTATCGCACAAAACAACAGTCACATGACATTCAAAGGTATTCCCATAAACGGGAACCTTAGTGATTTTACTGCACAAATGAAACAAAAAGGATTTACACACCTTGCAACGCAAGATGGAATCGCCGCTTTTACGGGAGAATTCGCTGCCTATAAGGAATGTACTATAGCTGCAGTAAGTTCCAAAAGCACAAATACAGTAAGTAAAGTGGCTGTGATATTTCCAGAATATGATACATGGTCAAAACTCTATGGAAATTATAGTCAATTGAAAGAAATGCTAACACAAAAATACGGGGAACCGATAGAATGTGTTGAAAAATTTGATAGTTATACCGAACCGCGTGACGATAATTCAAGAATGCATGAAGTAAGAATGGACCGTTGCAAATATGTTACAACATGGAGAACAGAAAAAGGCGACATTGAACTGGCAATAATCCATGCTGATTTCACAAGTTCTGTGCGTCTATCTTATTGGGACAAAATCAACACAGAAAAAGTGACTAACTCGGCTATGGATGATTTATAAGAATCTGCAACTATGTATGAAATTATTGAGATAACGCCAGACACCGATTATTCTGAAGTCCGAGAATGTGATTATAAAGGGGAACATTATTCCGTGAGAGATAATGGAGCAATTTTTCGTCATGCACGAGATGGAAAACCTAAAAGAAAAAATGATGAGTTTTGGACTTTTGGTAATAAAAATCCGAATAATGGTTATATGCTTTTCGGTTTGCACCGTGTACATATAATTGTTGCCTATGCTTTTCATGGTGTCAAGGATTCTAAAATCTATGTAGTTGACCACATTGATACAAATCGGTGTAACAATCGTTCAGAAAACCTACGTTGGCTTACCAGATTTGAAAATGCACTTCTTAACCCTGCAACACGTAAAAAAATTGAATTTCTTTGTGGTAGCATTGATAATTTCATCAACGACCCCAGTTGTTTACGTGATATTACTGGATCAAACCAAGATATTGCGTGGATGCGTACGGTTTCAAAAGAAGAATCCAAAGCTAGTTTTGAACGCATTAAAGATTGGATATCTAAACCAAATAACAAAATATCGGAAAGCAAAGGACAATTAGGTGAATGGCTTTTTGAGCACCACAAAAAAACACATTTAACAGATACAAATAGTTACCAAAACAATTTACCTCCTACTGCAGAAGTTACTATAACTTCAATGATTGGAGAGACGCATTCTTTTATTTTGCGAGATTCACAAACTCCAAATGCTTTACAAGGAAATTGGTACACGCCAACAGAATTTGTATGCTGTCCTTCAAATATATCAAATACTCCTCTTGAGGATTATTTTAATAATTTACACACACTATCCCTATTCTCCCGTAATATCTATGGAGAATCGGTTATATTAGACTTTGCATTATCTAAAGATAAACAACATTTATGGGTTTTAACGAAAAATTCGAATCCTGAAGCGACGAAACGATGGGCTTTAGTTGAAGTCATTATGTATAATGATCATTTCTTACATTTAAATCAACATTCATTCTTTACAGAAATAGGTGGAAGAAAATATTTCACACTTGCACAAGGAAAAGAATGGACTGGAGGTGACTGTATTGATGATTATTGTTAGCAAATTTTCTCTACCAACATAATTTAAAACATTTCTTCAAAAAAGTATTCCTATCATTTTTCATAAATTTCCCATGCCATCAAAAAAAAAAAATACCACCTTTTTATCAAGGTGGTATATTAGAATATTTGTATAATATTGTCTTAAAGTTTATAGATATCTCTATCAACCATAAAAAATAGTGATGTGAGAATCTTATTCTCCGCTTTTGCTATTGGCGACAACGCCCAATTTTGCCAAGATGGCATCGTTGATATCGAATTTGCTGTCAGCATATACAATCGTCAAATCACCGGCTTTGTCAAACACAAAAGCATAGGCTCTTTCTCTTGCATATTCTTCAATAGCGGTAAAAACTCTATCTTGAATAGGTTTGATCAATTCTTCGCGTTTTTTGTACAAATCGCCGTCTGTGCCGAAACGTTTCTTTTGCAATTCTTTTGCTGCTGTTTCAGCGGCAATAATTTCTTCCTGACGTTTGATTTTGGCATCTTCCGGCAACAAAACACTCTCTTGTTGATACTTTCTATACATGGCGTCAATTTCTTTGAATTTTGCTTCAATTTCGTTTTGCCAGTTGATACTCAACCTATTCAATTCTGCTTGTGCCTCCACGTAACTAGGCATATTGCCTAAAATGTATTCTGAATCGATGTAAGCATACTTTTGTGAAAACAATCCTAACGACAAACCCATTAACAAGGGTAACAATAACAACTTTTTCATAACTCTATGTTTTTATATTTTCTAATCTATTGACTGTCCTATTGAAAAATGGAATTGTGACTTATTGGCGTCTTTGTTGCCCGGCACGTCGTCAAATCCATAACCCCAATCCAAACCAAGCAAACCAAACATCGGCAAATAAACTCTCACGCCCACACCGGCAGAACGATACATTTTAAACGGCTGGTACGAACGCACCGACTCCCAAGAGTTACCGGCTTCCAAAAATCCTAAAATATAAATGGTTGCAGAAGGATTCAAGGTAATCGGATAACGCAATTCCAATGTAAAACGCTGATAAATAGAAGCACCGGCTTCCGGTGACAAAGATTCATCGCTATAACCTCTCATGGCAACAATTTCTCTGGCATCCCACATATAACTTGATGTCATGCCGCTTCCGCCCATATAAAATCTTTCAAATGGCACTATACCGACTTTTTTGTTGTAGGCACCTAAGAAACCGAATTTGGCTCTGGCCATTATCACTAAATTTTCCACCACATTGACATATTGCGTATAATGGAATTTCCATTTATGGAATTCCAATAATTTATACTTCTCTTGGTTGGTCATGTCGGAATAATCTTTGTGATTCAGCAAAGAATATGGCGGTGTAAATTGAGCTGTGAACAACATGTCGGAACCCGTACGAGGATAGATAGGGGCATCCATGGAGTTTCTTCCCAATGAAAATGTATAACTAATCTCATGACAACGACCTGTATCCAAAATAAAATAAGGATAATTGTTGACATTGTAGCATAGATACGAGAAAGAATTGCTCATATAGAAATAGTCATCCGGCAATTTCAAACGATTGGAAAGGCCTATGGTGACTTGGGTTACATTCATGCTATAATAATTGGCAGAAGTCTTAGGCGTATTATAACTGGCATTTCTACTATGTGATACACTAAAATTCAAAGATATCGGTTTCTTGCCGCCCACCCATGGCTCTGTGAAAGAAAAGGCATAATATTGTGCATAGTTGGAATAAACCTGCAATTTGAACGAAACCCGCTGTCCGTCACCGCTTGGAATAGGCGTCCAAGCATCTTTTTTGAACATTTTTCTGGTGGAGAAATTATTGAAAGTAATTCCTGCAGAACCATAGAAAAGCTTTGCTCCCCAACCTACTGACAATTCAAATTGGTCGCTATTGGCTTCTTCCACTACATATTCTAAATCAACAGTTCCCGTTTTTTCGTCTGCTTTGGGTATTACATTCATCTTTTCTTGATTGAAATATCCCAACTGCAACAATTGACGTTGCGAACGAATTATATCCGAACGGCTGAATACGGAACCGGGCACTGTTGTCAACTCCCTCAAAATCACATTGTCGGAAGTTCTGGTATTGCCGGAAACCGTCACCTTGTTGATGGTAGCTTGGTTGCCTTCCCGAACACGAATTTCAATATCTACCGAATCGTCTTCTATGGCAACTTCTATCGGCAAGGCATAAAAGAACAAATAGCCATCGTCTAAATAAAGAGAACTTACATCTTCATTGTCAGGACTTCCGTTCAAATTTTTCTCCAACAATGCCGTATTATATACGTCACCTTTGTTAATACCTAATATTTTTCCCAACAAGTCTGACGAATATTTGGTATTTCCCACCCATGAGATATTTCTAAAATAATATCTTTGTCCTTCTTCCACTTCTATATCAATATTCATCTCCCTATTGCCTAAAATATAAGAAGTATCGGATTTAATATATGCATCTCTATATCCCAATTCATTCATTTTGGCCACCAAAGCCAATTTGTCGTCTTCGTATTTTTGCTGATCAAATTTAGAAGCTTTAAAACGGAAACGAACCCTGTCGGCAAAATACATCTTTGTCAATTGCAACAAATCCTTCCCTTTGTATTTTTCATGCGAACGGAAAAAATCCACGATAGCCGTGTCGAATTTTTCACAGGGTTGGAACATGAATTTTGTCTTCGTCTCTTTCATGGCGGCACGCAATACTGATGGTTCTATCTCCTTAGTACCATATACATTTATCGTGCCAACTTTCACTTTTTTGCCTTTGTCAACATTGATGGTCAACACGACAAAATTCGGATTCAACGAATCGGTTGTTTCTGTAATTTCGGTAGTGGCATAATAAAAACCTTTTTCTTTGTAATAGTCAGTAATCACATTATTGACCACTGTCTTCAAGTTTTCATTAACAACACGACCTTGTGTCATGCTGATTTTTTTCTCAAATTCTTCTATATCAGTTTTCTTTACGCCTTTATAGACAAACGAACTCAAACGGGGCATTTCCTCCAAATAGATGTCCAGAAAAATGGTCTTTCCCTCTATTTTGGTGGCGGTAATAGCAATATTATCTCTATACAAGCCCAAATCTGACAAACGTTGGATGGTTTTTCTAATCTTATCACCGGGTATCTTTATTTTGTCGCCAACGGCAAAACTCAAACTTCGCAAATCACATTTTCCCGTTCCGCTGAAAGTAACTCCGCCAATTGTATATTCTTCCGGAGACATATAGTTGAGTGACAATTTGGTGCCATCGCCCAGAACCACTTGAGCATGCACCTGCCCAAGGCTGACCGACAGCAACACAATCACCGAAACTATAAACCACTTACGCATTCTCTTTCTCTTTAACGTTGATTTTGCCTTTTTATTTGATTTGTTCGCTTGTTTTACCGAATCGTCTTTCTCGATTTTGATAGTTTTCCACCGCTAAAAACAATTTCTCTTTGGTAAAATCCGGCCAATAACAATCGGTGAAATACAATTCCGAATAGGCAATCTGCCACAATAAATAATTGCTGATTCTATATTCTCCGCTTGTCCTGATCAACAAATCGGGGTCGGGAATGTTTTTTGTCTGCAGATAATTGGAAAACAATTGTTCGTCAATGCTTTCCAAAGCAATTTTTCCGTCTTTTACATCTTTGGCAATTTGCTTGGCCGCATCAACTATCTCCCAACGGGAGCCATAACTAATAGCCACCTGAAAATGCAGTGTGGTATTATGTTTTGTTTTTTCTTCTACTTCTTGGATGGCTTCACGACAATAATTATCTAACATTGACAAATTGCCTATTGCATGAAAACAAACACCATATTTTTGCAATGTCGGCAGTTCCTCTTTGCAGGTATGTACAAATAATTGCATCAGCCCTAACACCTCGTCTTGTGAACGATTCCAATTTTCAATGGAGAAAGCATAAACTGTCAAATATTGCACGCCCAACATAATAGAACCCTCCATCACTTCTCGCAAAGCATGGGCTCCTTGCTGATGTCCGGCTAAACGCTGCTGTCCATGTTCCTTTGCCCAACGACCATTGCCATCCATAATCACGGCAATGTGTTGCGGAATAGGCTGTTGTTTGATTTCTTGCAATGTCAACATCTTAGATATATTATCTCTTCTTCGATGTTCCTTTATAACGTCCTGTTCTTAATGGTGCTGAACAATCGTTCTTTAAATCGGTTAGTTTAAAAGTGAAATTCAATGTCAAAAACGAATACCAATCTTTGGCACTACTGGTTCCTCTTGCTGAACCTGCCTTATGATAGTCCGGCACTACTTCACCTTCTTCATTGGTGGTAGTTACGGCTGTTCTATCTGCCAAATCGGCTATCAATTGCGAACGATATTCAATGAACAAATCTCTATCTACATAATTACCGCTTACATCGTCTATGTAGTCGGTAAAAGTTTTTCTAAATCCCCATTCCAAACCTATGGAATAATATTGTAAAAAGTTGAAACGCATGCCTAAACCGAATGGAATGGCAAAATTGGTCAACGAATAGCGTTTTTGATCGTAAACATTACCTTCTTTGTCGGTAATATTCAATTCTTGACCTTCAGTTCCCAAAGCCTGCAAATCGTACCATTTGCCATTGAATTCTGCTTGCGGATTGAACGAAAATGCTGCCACACCTAAAAACAAATACGGGCTGAAATAGCATTTTCCTTTTTCGTTGTACAATTTCAAAAAATTCAATTCTATTTGTGCTGACAACTCCGACAAATTGGAACGAAAACTCAAATTTCTTTCATAATTGCCATGGTCTGCATCACTAGCGTATAATGAACCAAACAAAGCTGTTGCTTTGACCGCCCAACGCGGAGAAATATTGTATCTATACATGATTCCTCCTGCTGCCCTTGACCCCTTAAAAACACCTTTCGGGTTCAAATCTCCCATGTAGAAAGAAACACCTCCACATGCTCCTATTTCTGAAGATTGTGCCTTTGCTACTGAAAGACCTGCGAATAGTACAAACATCAAAAAAACAAATCGTTTCATCGCTATTTCTTTTATTTTTTCTACTTTATGTTTCTTAATTTTCACTTTTTTTATACTCCTAAAATGTCAAAAAAATCATTCTAGAACATTAAAATGCAAAAATAGTAAAAAAAATCTAATAAAGTTCGGTTTGACATTAATTTTTTATATAAAAAAAAGAGTGGCGATGAAAATCGCCACTCTTTATCGTTATTTATCTTTCTACACTACTACTATTTGAATGAGTTTCTCAATGGTTGTTTCTTACCTGAAATTACATAACAAATACCTAATTGAACAGTGAAATAAGCATCTCTTTTCAAAGCATTTCCTCTAATCTGTCCGGGAGTTAAAGTTGCATCCAATCTTGTTCCGTCAGCAAAATATTTTGCCATTTCTGCTTGATCGGCATCGCCGGTTTCTTGAAGAACATGATCGTATATTGATTCCGGAGAGAAATAA
Source organism: Bacteroidales bacterium UBA1215 (assembly GCA_002309475.1). Classification (GTDB taxonomy): domain Bacteria; phylum Bacteroidota; class Bacteroidia; order Bacteroidales; family WCHB1-69; genus UBA1205. The sequence continues at coordinate 2,873 of DBXJ01000074.1, read as the reverse complement.
GTTGTGCTTACTTCGTCCAAATAGTCAGTAGAAGTTAATCTCATACTAGCTTCTGCTTTGATAGCCAAAGACGGCAATATCAAACGTTTGATACCCAAACCTAACACACCAACACCTTGAATCATTGAAGGAGCTTTACGAGTACTGATAATTCCTTGACCTTCTGTATTCAATTTACGCAAAGAATACCATTCTCCGTCGGTATATTTGCCTTTGCAATCATACCAAAGACCACCGGCCCCGAGGATCAAATACATAGAAAATGGAACTTTAGATCTTACCACTCTTGACTTAAAGTTGTTTTTGTTATTGAAAGCACCACTACGGAATGATGATACTGTTTGTTTCAAGAAATAAAATTCAACACCTGCATACAATTCCACAACATCTGTAATACGACTCACCTGACGAGCGTTTCTTGCTTCGTTTTCTGTGTAGTTGTCACAAGAGTTCATTCTGGTATAAGTTGCATCCAATTTGAACGCAAATGCCACTGCTTGTCCTTTATC
>DBXJ01000074.1:0-2214 GCA_002309475.1 Bacteroidales bacterium UBA1215 | reverse complement strand
TTACAACCAACAAAACTAATATAAAATATCTCTTCATTATTATTAAAATATATTGAATTTTTGATACAAATACTTTTATTTTTGAAAATGCGAAATTACAATTTTATTTTCATATAAACCATCTTATTTGAAAATATTTTTTTTAAAATTTTTAAAAACATAAAATATTGTATTTCTACTCGTTACATATCTATCAATTGAGCTTCCAAATCAAAACAATCGGCTTTTTGGACTATACAACGACAAAAATCGCCTATTCGGACTGCTCTTTTTGGCACTTTTATAGTAACTAAGTTGTCAACTTCAGGAGAATCGTATTGCGTTCGACCTATATAATTTTTTCCTTTTTTCTCATCTACCAACACTTCTATTGTTTGCCCTATCTTTGCTCGATTTTTTGCCAAGGAAATGTCTTGTTGTATCAACATCAACTCTTCACAACGGCGTTGTTTTTCCATCTTGCCGACATTATCTTTTAACTTATATGCCGGCGTATTTTCTTCGTGAGAGTAAGTAAATACACCCAATCGGTCAAAATACCCCTTGCTGACAAATGCCTTCAATTCGTTGAACATTTTTTTTGTTTCCCCCGGAAATCCGACTATTAAAGAAGTCCGCAAAGCCACATCAGGCACTTTTGCTTTTATTAGGTCCAACAAAGCAATGATTTCTTCACCGGTAATTTTTCTATTCATCGCTTGCAAGATTTGATTATTGATATGTTGAACGGGAATATCCAGATAATGACAGATATTGTCATATTTTTTCATCAAATCCAACAATCCCAACTGAAAAGAATTCGGATAGGTATAATGCATTCTAATCCATTTTATTCCGGAAACTTGTGCCAATGTCTCCACCAATTTTTCTATGTGATATTTGCCGTCAAAATCCCAGCCATAATTGGTTAAATCTTGTGCTACCAAGAGCAACTCTTTTGTACCTTGTGCCGCCAAGATTTCTGCTTCTTTTTTCAGCACCTCTATCGGTTTTGACAGTTGCCTGCCGCGTATTTTAGGAATGGCACAAAAAGCACATTGATGTGAGCAACCTTCAGAAATTTTTAAATATGCATAATGTTTTGGAGTGGAAACACATCTATATATTAGTTCATCTTGCCGGCATTTTACATTTAAAAATGTCAAAATATCCTGCAAGGCATTTCCCGGGAAGAAAGCATCCACTTCTGGAATCATCTCTTGCAATTCCTTTTGATAGCGTGCCGACAGACAGCCACATACTATCAGCATATTGATTTTCCCTTGGTTTTTCCATTCTACGCATTCAAAAATTTTTTCTATGGATTCGTTTTTTGCATCTAATATAAATCCACAAGTATTGATAATAGTAATAGCCAAGGGCTTCGGACTTTCAAAAACGACTTCATAGCCGCCTTGTTTCAATTGATGGGCTAGTTGCTCCGTATCAACTAAATTTTTCGAACATCCCATAGTAATCATATTCACTTGGGATAGGGATAAATTTTGTTTTTTGTTGACGGACATGTTGATATTATTTGCTGCCGACTATCACTTTCACTTCTTGCCCGTTGTTGTATTTCACTTTGCGTATAACCTTACCTTGGGCATCATAACTGGTCCAAACACCTGTTTTGTCCAGCATTTTATAACATCCTGCATCTTGTTTTTTGCCATTGGCTTGATAAGCCACCCATTTGCCATTGGGAATATCTTCAGAATATGATTGCTGACGGAGTTTACATCCTTTTTCATCATAAAAAATCCATTTGCCGGTTTTCTTGTTTACCTGATATTTTCCCATTGACAACAAACGACCATATTCACTATATGTGGACCATTTGCCTATCTTTTCATCTTTTTGGAATGAACCCGATTCTTTCAATTTGCCATTGTGCCAATACATTTTATGTTTGCCGTTACGAAGGTTTTTTTCATATTCTGTCTGGTACTTCAATAATCCTGACGAAAACCAGCCCTGCCATTGTCCGCACATTTTGCTATGGCAAAAATAACCTTCATCTTGCTTTTTGCCGGTAGGATAATAATCTGTCCAAAGACCTTCCTGCAAATCGTTTTCAAAATTGCCTTCTCTCTGCTTGCGACCGTTTTCATACCAGGCCTGCCATTTGCCATCGCGTTTGCCTTCTTTAAAACTACCTTCTTTCCATTTTTCACCGGTTTCATAATAATAGGTCCAAATGCCGTCTTGCAAACCTTTGACAAAATTGCCTTC
>DBXJ01000093.1 GCA_002309475.1 Bacteroidales bacterium UBA1215 | reverse complement strand
TACAAAAGTAGTATTTTTATTTGTATTAAATTGATTTTTTTTGAAAAAATATTATTCCCAATATTCATATTCGCTGATATGGGCTTCTGTCAACTCCATTTCATCGTTGTTGTCAACAATATTTCTGGAGGTGATTTCTTCTCTTATTTCCAAGCCTTTTTCGTTGTAAACAAATATTTTATCAGTCAACAAAACATCTTTTCGATTGTAAATTCGTTCACGAGTTTTGTTGCCATTGGCATCGTAGTCAAAAATGGTTTTCAAATACCGCGAATCCGTTTCCACGGTTTTGCCAATCAATTGTCTGCCGTCATAAATATTGATAGTAATGGATACCGGTTTGCCTTTTAGATTGTACAAAACTTGACGGGTTACAAGATCGCCTTCGTATTCATACGTTTCTGTATGTTTGTCCAACAAGGATTTTTCTTCTACCACCATTTCGATGAGATGTTCTTGTTGATCGTATTGATAATTTCGCAAGATATTTTCTTCTCCGTCGTCATTGTATTCGGTGGCAGACTGCAAAAGACGACCATTCCACTGCAATTCCACCTCCACATAACTATCTCCGTCTGGATAGACGACTTCTTTTTTTAGCAAATTACCATCGGCATTGTAGGTAAAGCGTTCTTCTACTTCGTCTTCAGCATAAGACACCCGACTGATAGTCGCAAGACCTCTTTGGTCATATATATTGACTCTGGATTCGTAAGGATTTTCGTCAATTCCATCAAACAATTCCTCTTTCACAATCTGATTTTGAGAATTGTATTCCCTTTTGATGCAATTTTCCAAGTCCCCGCTCATATCGAAGGTTTTGTCCAAAATCAAATTTCCATTTTCATCATAAGCAGAAAAAGATGTTTGATGTTTCTTTTCCACTATCGTGCTGTCAAACGCACTTTTACGGCTATAATTGATTGTATAGCGAGATATTGTCTTTATTTTTACCATCTGAAAAAATTTTTGGCAAAGGTACGAAAAAGTTGCCTACAAAATATGTTTTCCTCCGTTTTTTTCACTTTCCTTACTTCTTTTTGTTCCCTTATGACAGAATTTCCGCTTTATCCTAATGAAAATTTTGTTAATAAAAAGAAAATAAAAACAATTTTCTTGAAAAAGAATAAAAAAATATTATACCTTTGCAACATTAATTTGCATAAATTTAAACGTAAAAAATAAAAGATATGAGCAAAATTAAAGTTGGCATTAATGGATTTGGCCGCATCGGACGTTTTGTTTTCCGTGCTGCACAAACAAGAGATGACATTGAAATTGTCGGCATCAACGACCTTTGTCCGGTAGATTACATGGCATACATGTTAAAATATGATACCATGCACGGTACATTTAACGGCACAATAGAAGTTGACGTAGAAAAAAATCAGTTGATTGTCAATGGCAAAGCCATTCGCGTAACAGCTGAAAAAGATCCTGCAAACCTAAAATGGAACGAAGTAGGAGCAGAATACATTGTTGAAAGTACAGGTTTGTTCCTCACAAAAGAAAAAGCAGAAGCGCATCTTCAAGCAGGTGCAAAATATGTGGTAATGTCTGCTCCTTCTAAAGACGACACCCCTATGTTTGTTTGTGGTGTTAATTTAGATACCTACAAAAAAGGAACACAAATTGTTTCCAATGCTTCTTGCACTACCAACTGCTTGGCACCTATCGTAAAAGTTTTGAACGATAACTTTGGTGTTAAAGAAGGATTGATGACAACCGTTCACTCTACAACCGCCACTCAAAAAACCGTTGACGGACCATCTTTGAAAGATTGGCGTGGTGGTCGTGCTGCCGCCGGCAACATTATCCCTTCCACTACCGGTGCCGCCAAGGCAGTAGGAAAAGTAATTCCTTCCTTGAATGGCAAGTTGACAGGTATTTCCATGCGTGTTCCTACTTTGGACGTGTCTGTAGTAGATTTAACTGTTAACTTGGAAAAACCTGCTACCAAAGAAGCTATCTGCAAAGCCATGAAAGATGCTTCTGAAGGTGAACTAAAAGGCATACTCGGCTATACAGAAGACGCTGTAGTTTCTTCTGATTTCTTGGGATGCACCCTCACTTCCATTTTTGACGCAAATGCAGGCGTTTATCTAACCGATACTTTTGTAAAAGTGGTTTCTTGGTACGATAACGAAATCGGTTACTCTAACAAAGTATTGAATTTAATTGCTCACATGAAAAAAATTAATGGCTAATTTTCATGGAGAAAATCTTATAAAAGGAGAACGCAAGTTCTCCTTTTTTTGTCTCATTCCAATTGCATGAAACCAACAAAAACCAAAATTTTACAAAATAGCCTTTTTATTTTTTCTATCATTGACCGATTTTTTGTAATTTTGCATTTTGAAAAAGGGAGGCAGACATCATGATGAATTTACAGACAATCAACGACATTTTATCGGGAGAGAAAAAACTACAACTCGCTGACAATGAGATAAAAAACATTACCGATTGTTATCAATTCCTCACTACATTTTCAAAAGACAAAGTCATTTATGGTATCAACACCGGCTTTGGTCCTATGGCACAATATCGTGTTTCTGACCAAAATTTAATAGAATTACAATACAATATTGTCCGCTCACATGCCACAGGTGCAGGAGAACCACTGCCACCGGCCTATGTAAAAGCTGCCATGATTTCCCGCTATTGCACTTTTGTCGCCGGCAAATCAGGTGTACACATAGATGTTGTAGAACAAATTAAGAATTTTATCAACAAAAATATCATCCCATTTATTCCTCAACACGGAAGTGTAGGTGCCAGCGGAGACTTGGTGCAGTTGGCACACATTGCTTTGTGTTTGATAGGCGAAGGCGAAGTTTTTTACAAAGGACAACTCGTGCCGACCCGAGAAGCCCTGCAACAAGAACACTTGCCGGCATTACAACTAAAAGGCAGAGACGGACTTTCTCTTGTAAACGGCACCGCCGTTATGACCGGCATCAGCACAGTAAACCTGCTGCAGACAGCACAACTGATATCCGCTTCCTTGCTCACCTCCACCTTGATGAACGAGATTTTTGCCTCCTACGACGACTTTTTCTCCGACACTTTAAACAAGGTGAAATACCATCGCGGACAAAGAAAAATAGCTGCCCTGATGTCAGATATTGCCCAAGGCAACCATTGCATGCGTAACCGACAAAAAGATTTATACGCACAAAAACACAACGAGCAATTCTTCGGCAACGAAACCAAAATACAACCCTACTATTCTTTGCGATGCGTACCGCAAGTATTAGGACCTATCTACGACACTTGGCTGAATGCTTTGCAAGTAATTGTCAATGAAGTGAATTCAGTGGACGACAACCCTATTGTTGACCCCGAAACACAAAATATTTATCACGGCGGCAACTTCCACGGAGACTACATTTCGTTAGAAATGGACAAATTGAAAATGGCCGTCACCAAAATGACCATTTTGGCAGAACGACAAATGAACTACTTGTTCCACGACAGAATCAACGGAATTTTGCCACCTTTTGTCAATTTAGGAACACTAGGATTGAATTATGGTTTGCAAGCAGCCCAATTTACCGCCACCTCCACTACAGCGGAATCGCAAACATTGTCCAACCCGATGTATGTGCACAGCATCCCTAACAACAACGACAACCAAGATGTTGTCTCCATGGGTACCAACGCTGCCTTGCTAACCAAAAAAGTGATAGAAAACGCCTACCAAGTACTGGCTATCCATAGTATAGCTTTAGCACAAGCAGTAGATTGCTTGAAAATACAAGACCAACTGTCTCCCGCTACATCGGCTTTCTATCATGACATTAGAAATCTAGTGCCGGTATTTATACAAGACAGCCCCAAATATAAGGAAATTGCCTGCATAATAGACTATTTACACAAAGATTGGCATTTTTTTGACAAAGAACTAGCTACCACTGCACAAGTAGATTAAAAGAAAACTTATATTCCTTTTCTTACAAATCTATATTAGTAGTCTATTTTTGATATATCTAAAAATTTTACTATTGACAACGAAGCGTTGTCCTATGTATAGTTCACTTATTCCTTACCTTCATCGCCTACCGGCGACTTTGAGCACTTGCTCTATAACGCCTATCTTGTAGCCGGTGCTATGGTAGAGAATCTGTCCTTCCTTGTCGATAAAAGCCACTAAAGGATACTCCATATTG
>DBXJ01000028.1:18835-20032 GCA_002309475.1 Bacteroidales bacterium UBA1215 | reverse complement strand
AAAAATAAAGATGAAGAAATTAATACTAGTTATGGCATGCATATGCATGGCATGGAATGTAAAAGCACAAGTAAATCTATTGTCAGGCGAAGCCCGCATGACAGAGTCAAACAAAGTACAAGAATCGGTTTTGATGCCAAGTCAAAGCGTGATAGTTAATGTCAGCGGTGACAATCAAATTAGAAAAGCTGTTAGAAAATCCAATTATGTAGATTTTAGTTGGATGTATTCGTGGGAGTATGGCGTCAATTACGCAGGTTCTGAAAATTTGGCATGGACAGGTTCCACCATTTATTTATTTCCGGATAGTTTGGTTATTCCCAATGCGTGGTATTATACCGACAAAGGAACTTATTCTGCTTCACATGCCACTTTACACAAAACAGGTTGTGTGTTCGATCCTTATTCAAACGCCTTTTCAAGCGATTTTGACCACATGTTGAGTGGCATAGATAATGAAACAGGAGAAGAATATTTCTTCGGAAAAGTTTCCAACGATACCACTTATTATTATAACTACAGAATTGATTCTGTTATGTTGCGTTTCAATTATGTAATGGGACCGGAAAAAGATTCTGCTTTATTGGGTCATGAAGCCGCTCCGGATACCGTTCGTTTCTATCTTGTTCAATACGATGCATATACCGACCAGGCTGGTAGAAATATAGATTATCAAATTAGAAGATATACCGATGCTTCCAGTTATCCGGGTGTTAAATTTTTAATACCGAAAGCTAACTATTTGAAAGATTCTACTACTCAAAAAGGAAGCATAGATGTTCCGCAATCTGCAAGTTTGGCAGTATATGATTATCTTCTTGACCCCAATGGTGGCGATAGCACATTGAGTGAAGTAGGAAAAGTGGGTTGGAAAGGAAGATATGTGCCATTGAGCGAACCATACGAAGTAGAAGCCGGTCATGTTGTTGCCATGATGATGGAATATCTTCCCAGTTATGACTATCAATTAGATGATACATTAAAATTGACTGAGTATAATTCAGAAACCAAAACTTTTATTCGTTATGATTATCAAAAGAGTGCTTTTGCCGTACCTATTTGCAACTATTTTGATGACAGCGAACACAATTATTTTGAGTGGTTGTTGGATTGGGGTAATGGTCTCAATAGCCGTTTGATGGAACCGTCAAAAGTACGTTATTATGGTGCCGGTGATACAGCATACGCCGAAGCAAG
>DBXJ01000028.1:0-18726 GCA_002309475.1 Bacteroidales bacterium UBA1215 | reverse complement strand
GCACAAGACAAAATCAACGTCAGTTTGTCAAATGATGAACAAGCAACTGCAACGCTTTATAATATAGTAGGTCAGCAAGTAAGAATATATCGTTTGGAAAAAACTGACAATGTATTAGACTTGAATGACTTGGCTTCAGGTATTTATATGCTGAAAGTACAACAAGGTCATAAAACAAATACTGTTAAAGTAACAATCAGATAATTTTGTGCTTGTATAACGGATAGGTTAAAAAAATCTAAAGATTTCATTACATTATATTAATATATATACGGATGAAAAGAAATCAAGTATTCGTAGTGTCATGTCTTATTGCTGTTGCCATATTGTTGGCAGCATGTAACAAGAAAAATGTACAGGTAGCTACTGAAACTCCTATACAAGAAGCAACAACAGCTGTTGCAGAAGAAGAGGTATTGCCGGAAATGGATGCTTCCGATTTTGTGATATTAAGTGAGGCAGTTCCGGATGTAATATTAGAAGTTCGTTATTATAGCACCTATAATTTTGTAGGAAAACGTGTCAATGGTTACGAGCAACCTATTGTTTTGATTACAAAAGAAGCGGCTGCCGCATTGCAACAAGTGAGCGATGCGGTAAAAGCGGATGGATATCGCTTGAAAATATACGATGCTTATCGTCCGCAACGTGCTGTCAGCCATTTTGTAGAATGGGCAAAAGTGATAGACGATACCATTACAAAAGCCTATTTTTATCCACAATTAGATAAGTCTGTGCTTTTCGATCAAGGTTATATTGCTGCAAAATCCGGTCACTCAAGAGGAAGTACTGTTGATTTGACACTTTTTGACATGCAAAAAGGTCGCGATGTTGATATGGGAGGAACTTTTGACTATTTTGGCATCTTGTCACATCCGAGTTATACATCAGGACTTACCAATACGCAAATTGCCAATCGTAATTATTTAAGACAGAAAATGTTGTCTGCAGGTTTCAAGCCGATAGAAACTGAATGGTGGCATTTTACGCTTGTCAATGAGCCTTATCCGGACACTTATTTTAACTTTCCTGTCAATGTGGCAAGTTTGCAATAAGGTATCAGGTTTAAAAATATATTAAATAATTAAAATTTAGTATTTTATAATTAAAAAATCCCCATATATGGGGATTTTTTTTATTTTATTGCATCAAATATGCAAAAGGTAAGAAAAAAAATGATACTTTTGCATTTCAAAATTTTATTAATTTATTTATTCATTTTTATAAGAGAGGTATTTTATATGATCGTTGTCACAATTAAGGAAGGTGAAAATGTAGAAAAAGCGTTGAAGAAATTGAAACGTAAATTTGAGAAAACAGGCGTTGTAAAAGAATTAAGAGCACGTCAAAAATTCACCAAGAAATCCGTAATTGCAAGAGAACAGTTACGCAAAGCTATCTATGTACAGAAATTGCGTGAAAAAGAAGAAGAATAAAAAAATATTCCATTCTTTCAAAAAAAAGTGTTATCTTTGAAGCGTAAAAGATAGCACTTTTTTTTTATGGGAGAAATTGACGATTTTTTGAGTTATTTGGCTAAGGAGAAACGCTATTCTAACAATACGATAGAGGCATATAGAAGGGATTTGACCGACTATGCCGTTTTTTTGTCTCTCAGCGAGTGCAATTTACGCAATGCAGACTACAAAATGGTGCGAAAATGGATGAAAAATTTAGCACAACGTAATGAGAGTGCTCGTACAATCAATAGAAAGTTGTCTGCATTGAAATCTTTTTACAAGTATTTGCTAAAAATATCAAAAATCAAGGAAAATCCCATGCTAAAAATTATCCATCCGAAACAACCTAAAGTTTTGCCGGTCTTCTTTTCAGAAGAAGAAATGGGCAATTTGTTTAACAAGGTAGAATTCGGCAGTGGTTATGAAGGAGTAAGGGATAAAACCATTTTAGAAGTTTTTTATGCAACAGGAATGCGTTGCAGCGAATTGGTGGGATTGAAACATACCAATATTGACTTGAATTCCAAGACTATTCGCGTATTCGGAAAAGGGAAAAAAGAACGTTTGATACCGATTACAGATCAATTAGTAGAGGTGTTGGAAAACTATTTGAAAATAAAAGCACAAAATTTTAACAATATTTCAGCAAATTCATCGTTATTTATAACAGTAAAAGGTGAACCGGTTTATAGAGAATTGATTTATAGGGTGGTTCAAAAGTATTTTAAACAAGTGTCAGCGTTAACAAAGATGAGTCCACATGTAATACGGCATACGTTTGCAACACATTTGCTCAATCATGGAGCAGATATCAATGCAATAAAGAGTTTGTTAGGACATTCTTCATTAGCAGCTACGCAAGTTTATGTACACACTTCAGTAGAACAGTTAAAAAAAATATATAATCAAGCTCATCCAAGAGCGTAAAAAGGAGGTTTTTTATGGTAGTAAAAATTAATGCAGTACATTTTAAAGCAGACAAAGATTTAGAAGCATTTATCAACAACAAACTCCAAAAAATAGAAAAGATGTATGACGGAGTAGTTGGCAGTGATGTAACTTTAAAACTGGATAATACGGATAAGCCGGAGAATAAGATAGCCGAAGTAAGATTGAAGATACGCGGAAACGATTTAATGGCTTCCAAACAATGCAAAACTTTTGAAGAAGCATCCGACATGGCAATAGATGCTCTAAAAAAACAATTGGAAAAGGTAAAAGATAAAAAATAGGTCTTATAAAAAAGAAAAAATTAAAAATTGCCAATTTAAGAAAAAAAAATTATACCTTTGCGCGTTAATTAGAAATTAAGAAAAATAAAATTATGAAATTGTTAAAACTCGCATTAGTAGCGGCATTAGTAGCATTTGTAGGAAATGTATTTTCTCAGGAATTGATTCCAAACAAACATCCAAAGAGTCAATTTGATGTAAATTATACAACTACACAGCAAGAAGCATCTTATAATGGAGGCGTTGCTGCCATGGTTAATTATGTTACAACAAATATAGCTCTTCCGGAAGAAAAAGCAGGTCGTAAAGCTGATGTTTTGGTAAGAATCGTTGTAGATACAGCCGGTAGTGTGTCAGAAGTTGCTTTGTTAACATCAGTTAATGAAAAAGTTGACAAGGCAATAGAAGATGTTTTGAAAGGCATGCCTAAATGGACTCCTGCCAAAGTAAACGGTGAGGCCGTAGAATCAGAACAGCTAATTAGCTTTGAAGTAAAATACTAATAGCTCAATAGTATAAAGCATCAGTATGCTTATTTATAGGTATGCTGATGCTTTTTAATTTATTTATAAATGATTGATATACAATCTATTAAACAAAGATATGGTATTATAGGCACTTCTCCTGCGTTGAATAGGGCTATAGAGATAGCCGTGCAGGTTGCCACTACCGATTTGTCTGTATTGATAACAGGAGAAAGTGGTGTTGGAAAGGAAAATTTTCCGAAAATTATTCATGAACATAGTGCACGCAAACACAATACTTACATTGCTGTCAATTGTGGAGCCATACCGGAAGGAACTATAGATTCGGAATTGTTTGGACACGAAAAAGGTTCTTTTACTGGTGCTTTGGAAGCCAGAAAAGGATATTTTGAGCAGTCTGACGGGGGCACCATTTTTTTAGACGAAGTGGCAGAATTGCCATTAGCCACACAAGCACGCTTGTTGCGTGTATTGGAATCAGGTGAATATATGCGGGTGGGTTCTTCCAAAACACAAAAGACAAATGTAAGAGTGGTGGCTGCCACCAATGTCAATTTAGTGGAGGCAGTGTCGACAGGGCGTTTTCGTGAAGATTTGTATTATCGTTTGAATACGGTGCCTATTCAAGTGCCGGCTTTGCGAGATAGAAAAAGTGATATATTGTTATTGTTCAAAAAGTTTGCTTTAGATTTTTCTGCAAAGTACAATATGCCGTCAATATCGCTTACTCCTGAGGCAGAAATTGCCATACAAGAATATCGTTTTCCCGGCAATGTGCGTCAATTGAAGAATATGGTAGAGCAGATATCTATTATTGAGTCCGATAGATTGATCAGTGTGGAAGTCCTCGAACGTTATATTCCCAAAGAGGAGCAAACCAATGCCTTGCAATTGTTTAACAATGGCAAACATCAAGAAATGGCGGATAAATCTTTTGAAAGAGAATTGATATTTAAATTTTTGGCAGAAATGCAAAAAGATATCAATGATTTGAAACTACAAGTTTCGCATATAGGTCAAACAGGAGTACCTTTGTCGGTAGCACCGATGTCGGAAACCAAGTCAATTGTATTTGGCAATGCGAAATCCGAAGTGAAGGATATCCCCTACGAAAATGTGGAATTGGCAGATTATGAGGAAGGCAGTGCAGAGGAAGTGAAAACGGAAGAACTCTCCTTGCAGAAAAACGAAAAAGAAATGATTAGGCGGGCTTTGGAGAAAAACAACGGAAAACGCAAAGATGCCGCCAAAGATTTGGGCATTTCGGAGAGAACTTTGTATAGAAAGTTGATAGAATTTGGTTTAAACAAATAGCATGAAGAACTTGGTTTGTACGGTTTTGTCATTGACTATGTTGCTATTCGCTTGCAGCATAAAATATAGTGCTGTCGGCGTAGATATTCCTGTTGAAGCCAAAACCATTGCTATAAAACCTTTTGCCAACAATGCCGCTTTGGTCAATTTAAAATTATCCAATGAATTAACAACACAATTGATAGACAAATTTAACAATACCACTCGTTTGTCGGTAGTGGATTCAAGGGGAGATTTGTCGTTAGAAGGAGAAATAGTTTCTTATAATGTTACCTCGGCAGCAGTCGGTAACGATATGGCGACAATGAACCGCCTGACTATAGGTATAAGAATAGAATATGAAAATAAATACGACGAAGAAAAATCTTGCAGCAAGACTTTCTCCCGCTATGTGGATTTTGACGCGTCTTTGAGTTTGTCGCAAGTGGAAGATAGATTGGTATCGGAAATTTGTGAGGCATTGGTAGATGATATTTTTTCGGCAACAGTAGGAAATTGGTAAAAAACAGATATAAATTTTGAAACAATGATCAATGAAACAGGATGGCAATGGACAGCCATGGAATTGCAGCAGAAAATTGACAAATATCCGTATTGTGCGATATTTAAATTGATGCAGTACGAGCAAGGAAATCTAAGAGATAAAAATCAATTGTCATTGCAGTTGCCTTTTAGAGAAGTATTGCGACCTTCATCTATCAAAAGAATAGTACAGCAGCAGGAAAAGTTGCAAAAAAATACCACAAAAACAGAAAAAAATACTAAAAAACGAACCGAAGTTGCAAAAGAAAAGCAGGAATTGACGGCAGAAGATATTCTACAGCAAAGGTTGCAAGAATTACAAGCAAAAGCAGTAGAGCCGGTTGTTGAAGAAGAAGAAATAGAAGATGTGTATAGTCCGACAACGGCATCTGTAGAGGAACTCATAGAACGTTTCAACAAAATGCCACCGAGAAATCTAACACCTGCTTCAGAAGATGAAGAAGAATTGTTTTATAAAGATTTAGCGAAATCAAGTTTGCAAGAAAAAACCAATATAGTCAGCGAAACACTGGCCAAATTATATAAGGAGCAGGGAGCATACGACAAAGCCATAAAAATTTATGAGGTATTAATGACAAAATATCCAGAAAAAAGTGTTACCTTTGCAAGTTGTATTGACGAAATTAAGTTAAAAAAAGAAAAAGATAAAATAAATTAAGAAAGATGTTATACACAATCATTATTGTAATTATCGTAATAGCAGCGATTTTATTGGGTTTGGTGGTATTGATGCAGAATTCAAAAGGTGGTGGTTTGACAGATAGTTTTGCCAGTTCACAACAATTGATGGGAGTGAGAAAAACTACCGACTTTATGGAAAAAGCCACTTGGACTATAGCTATTGTAATAGTAGTTTTAAGTTTTGTAACCAGTTTTATGGCTAGTTCCAATACCAGAAAAGTGCAAGTACAAGGCAGTAAGGCCAATCAAGTGAAAACTACGGCACCTATCGTTCAGCAACCTGTGATGCCAACGGCACCTATGCCGGAAACACCTACAACACCGGAGGAATAACACAAAGACGATCATGATAAAGAAAAGGCAATATAAATTTTAAAAATTTTTTTGTCTTTTTTTTATTTTACAGGCAACAAAATGACAAAAAAAAGTATCGTCTATATGAAATAAAAAAACACGAATCATGAAAAAGATATTTTTAACAACGGTTTTATTAGGATGGATAGCAATGGGTTTTGCACAATGTCCTAATTTGAATTTAAGTTATGGCAACTTAACCAATTGGCAATGCTATATTGGAGGTTGTTCTGGTCAAAATTATCATAGCACTCCGTCTGCAGTAGTTCCCGGCAGGCATACTGTTTTGGAAGTTACATCATTGACATTAAACAATAATTTATATGATGAAAAATGCCCTGTCATCAAGAAAGTTCCGGACGGATATACCTATTCATTAATGTTAGGGAATAGCACTCCAGGTGCAGAGACAGAAGCAGTGTCATATAGAATGACAATTGATAGTAACAATTCCTTGCTGATATTGTCGTTTGCTTATGTTATGGAAGATCCTAACCATTCTCCAGCGGAACAGCCACAATTCTCGATGACTTTGTATGATACCAACTGGAATGTATTGAATGTTCCTTGCGGTAATAATAATTTCGTATCCAGTCAAGGCTTGTCAGCTTTGGCGTGTACAGGTTCTCCTCTTGCCAGAGATTGGTCAACCGTTGGTTTTAGTTTGGAGAGTTTGATAGGGCAGACCATCATTATCTTTTTTGAGACACGAGATTGTACACAGAGTGGTCACTACGGTTATGCCTATTTGGCATGTCAATGCCGTCCTATGACGATAGACTTGACGTATTGTGAAGGCAGTAATGCAGCCCGTTTGAGAGCACCGGATGGATTTAGCACTTACCTATGGCATCGTTCATCACAACCCAACTGGTATGCAACTACCCAACAAATCAATATACAAAATCCATTAGATGGGGAAGAATTTAGTTGTACATTGGTATCTGCATTAGGTTGTTCATCTACCATCAAGACCGTGATAGCCAAAACATCCATAGATGCAAGTTTTGTATATGGAGTAAAAGAAAATGGAGGAGTTGATATAGAAGACCCTGACCACTGCGATCAATATGGCGTATTCCAAAATTATTACGATACCTGTACGCGTACGGCAACATTTGTAGATATGTCGTATGTTGTCAATAGTGTAAAGGATAATGTAGAATGGACAGCAGTATGTAGGACAAAAGTAAATGGCAGATTTGATACTACTAATGCATACATCAATTTTGCCTCTATGGATTCTATGTACACCTACACATTTCCGGATCCGGGAGAAGAAGGCAATGATCCTATCGATTATTTGGTAAGATTGTTGGTGAATGCAGAAAACGGATGTGGAAAAGAATCCGACTCTACAGCCCAACACTGGATAAGAATCTATCCGGCACCGAAGGTGGAAATAATAGGCGATGAAAACATGTGCGAAGGTAATACTGCCACATTGACCGCCAACCAATTGAAATCATATTTTGTACAATACCATTGGATTTATAAGAGAGACAGTAACAATAGAGCTACGACCTTTGAAGACTATGGCGAAACGCTAACGATACACGGCCCCGGCTTATATATATTGGAAGGCAAGGATTCAGTAGGTTGTTATGCCTACGACACCTTGGAAGTGAAGCCATTGGAGCCGCAAATGGAAATTACCAAAACGGACGTAAAATGTTTCGGAGATCATACAGGTTCATTCTTGCCTGGCAGAATGTCAGGAGTGTTATCGGTATCCGATGCATATTGGGTGTTGAAAGATGTTAATGGACAAGACTCTATAGTAGATGTTACCAATACGGCGATGAATGGAAGTGTGATACCATTTACAAATTTGGCGGCAGGTACATATAGTTTTTATGCTACAGACCCGACTGGTTGTGAATTAAGAAAAGATGTAGTCATTACAGAGCCGACCTTGTTGGAGTCGACGACCAATTCAGAAGCAACCACATGTAATTTGAGCAACGGAGTAGCGATGGTAAATGCTACAGGAGGCACGCCACCATATTCATACTTATGGAAAGATGCCGATGGTGTTAATAAAGGTACAAACACCCATGCAAGGAATATAGCCAGTGGCTGGTATTATGTAACTATAACCGATGCCAATGATTGTGTAAGAGAAGACAGTGTATTTGTAGAAGCCTTGCCATACCCGATAATGACGGTTGATTCAGTAAATATAGAAACATGTGATTTGAGCAATGGCTATGCAGCAGTACATGTGAACTATGCAGCCTATCCTGTAACCTATACATGGACACCCGGCAATAGACAAGATTCGATATTGAGTGGAGTAAAAGCCGGCACATATACCGTGAGAGCGGTAGATGCAAATGGTTGTGAAGCCGATACGCAAGTAATAATAGGCAGTTATCCTGCTATCACCATAAGTGGTACGACCACACCGGAGACATGCCATAGATCGGATGGAGGCATAGTAGTGCAAGTAACCAGTGGCAATATGCCAACAGTCACATATACATGGTCTGGAGATGCAGCAGGACAGGAAGCAGTAGTGACGAATGTACCGGCAGGCACCTATTCATTGACAGTACAAGATACCTTATGTAGTGCATCAGCTACATTTACAGTAGAACATGTTGACGGACCGACAGCTAATTTTGAAGCGATATCCTATACAGTAGCCAGCAACACCATTTTCACCTTGACAGATGCCACCAAAGGCACGCCAAAGGTATGGGATTGGGATATGGGCGACAATAATACTTCCAGTGGAAGAGTAGTATATTATTCATACGAAGAAGCCGGCGACTATATAGTATTGTTGGAAGTAACAGATGAGAATGGCTGTATAGACACTATATCCAAAGTAATTCATGTATATGATGAATTGAATGTCTTTATTCCGAATGCATTTACACCTAATGGAGATGGATTGAACGATACATGGGGACCATCAATGAATGAATATTCCGACAATGGATATAAATTGTGTGTATTCGACAGATGGGGACAGTTGGTATTCATGAGTGAAGATCCGACAGAACAATGGGATGGTACAGTAAATGGAAAGTTTGTAGAATCCAATACAGTATATTCCTATACATTGAAGGTAAGGGATTATACCGGTCAAGAATTTGAATATTCAGGACATGTTACCGTTTTAAGGTAAGTTTAAAACAACTATAAAAAAAGGCATCTAAAAGATGCCTTTTTTTGATTGATGAAATAACAATATTATTTGTGTACTTTGTGAACAAATTCTTCTACTTCGGGTACGCCGCCTTGATAGATGAGGTAGCCGTCATAAGGTTCACGCGGAGTGGTTTCGCTGTTGATAGGGGTGAGCATGAGTTTGCGAACTTCTTCTCTATCGTGACTAAGACCCAAAGCCCAACCTAATTTAATATAAGCAGATTCTGCCAACATATTGTCTGCCGGTATGATACCTCGTGCCATCAAGTCACGACCGGTATCGTAAACAAACATGTGGGTATAGCCCCAAATAGTTTGAACGCACATATATTGGTGAATGCCTTGGTCGGTGGCTTTTTGAATAGCTTCGAACATGCCTTTGTTGACGTGTCCCAAACCGGTTCCGTCCCAAACAATGCCTTTGTAGCCTTTGTCAATCAATGCTTCCAAAACATCCGGTTTCATACCCGGATAGTAATACAATATGGCCACTCTATCGTCAAAAGTAGGCACTATTCTTGTTGTATTGGGGTCATTGGCGGCGATGCTGGCTTTGTAAGCGTCAAGGGTAGTGATAATTTCCACTTTTCGTTCTTGATTTTTTCTGCGGTGGTTGTAAACTTCTTTGATAGGTTTTACACCATCTTTTCTGCTGATGGTTGCCAATGGGGTGTCGCCGATGGTACGGAATGTGGAACGATAGGAGGAGTGCATTTTACGAACGCGTGTACCTCTATGCAAAAATCCGTACTCGTCGGAAGTCGGTCCGAACATACAAACCATTACTTCTGCAATGTCGCCGTGTCCTGCCGCTGTCATAGCATGCATAAGGTTGAGGGCGGCATCTGAACTGGGGCGGTCGGAAGAACGTTGTGAACCAACTAATACAACCGGCATAGGCAAATTTTGGCACATGTATGTCAAAGCAGTGGCAGTGTGTGCCAAGGTATCGGTTCCATGTCCAATTACAATTCCGTCAATGCCATTTTTGGTTTCTTCGCCAATTTTTTGTGAGAGTGCCTTGTATTCTGTCGGAGACATATTTTCCGAGAATACGGCAAATACTTTTTCTGTATCCAAATTGCAAATATCAGCCAATTCAGGAACGGCACCGAACAATTCACCCGGAGAGAAAGCAGGAATAACAGCTCCTGTTCTATAGTCCAAACGCGAAGCAATTGTACCGCCTGTACCTAACAATTTTACGTGAGGAAGTCCTTTCGTATAAGGAAATTCCTTTTCCGGAACTTTGAAATTAGGTTGAGGGTCACGTTCGCCTTTCATATCTGTGATAGTTTCTATGTCAAGACCTATATTGTAGCCGGTGATGACTTTTAAAACAATGTGCAGGTCGTCGGTGTTTTCTGCCCTTGGAAGAATTTTTCCGCTGAAATGTCCACGAGTTGTTTCCACTTCTGCTTTGTCCCAAACGTGTACGTCAAATTTTTTAAGAACTTCTAATGCTCTTCCTTTATATCCTTGAAATGTTTTATCGTCCATGTTTTAATGTCTTTAAATGTTTTTAATTAAATTTCCTTTGCCAATTTTGCCAAATCCATATTTCCTAATCCACAGTGGTGTAATTGTCCCATAATGCTATTGATTTTGTCGTTAGCATTGCTGTCTTTACGTGCCGGAACAAAATCTTTGGCTGCCAAAGTTTTTGCTTTTTGAATCAATTCTTGTTCCGATATTTTTTGGAATCCGATTTCTTTCAATATGTCATTGAAAGAGATTTCGGGTTGTTGGAACATCACTTTCAACATTTTTGGTGCAATGGAGTAATGAATATTTTCTTTTTTCAAAAATTCAAACAAATTGAATATATTGCAGGTGCTGAATGGTATTTTTCCATATTGTCCATGCAAATGTTTCAATGTGTGACCGAAGAAAGTGCCGACAAATTTTGGCTCAAGTCCTAATTCTTCTATAATCATTTTCATGATCGGATAGTGGTTGAAAGTGAAAATATAGTCAAAGCAATCTTCAGGAATATTCCATTTGTTGTATTGAATGTAGCGTTCTGCTACTTCTTCAGGAATATTTTTACGAAGTTCTTCAATATAGTCGTTTGACAATGGGATAGGTGCAGAGTCAGTGTCAGGATACATACGGTCTGCTCCGGGAAGAACACGTTCAAAAATGGTAGTTGCATCATACATCACTTTACGTGTTTCAACAGGAACACCGTCAAATGCCATCAAGGCACGTTCTTCAATAGTTTCCAAAGCTGTCTTTACATCTTCTTCGGGTGCCCAGAAAATAATTTGAGCATCGTTTTCGTCAGCATGCATCATTTCACGAATCATGTCGAAGGAGTGTTCGCTAACCACATCGTCAATATCTTCACTAGTTGTCATATTGGGACGTTCCAAGCAAGCTATTACTTTCAAACGATTGATAAATTCGTCGTAGAAAGGGCGTCCCGGTTGGCAGAAATGAGATAACAAACTTGCAAACTGTGGCAAGTTGACAGCATATAATTTTTCGTTGCGTTGCAATGCATCTGTGATAGGGGTGAAGTAGAATTTGAATTGTTTAGGATTCAATTCCATAACGCCCATTTTCCAATCTTCTTTTTTGATACGTTTTTGCAATTCGTCACGAATTGCCAACAATGCCCATTGACGGAAGCATTCGTAGTGGGTAACATCCGGTATCCATTTGGTGTGAGAAACACCTTTTACTTCTATACGAGTACCGCCTTTGCAGCTAACATTTACGTCTTCACGACCTGCACCTATGCCGGTTCTTACTCTGCCGGTGCTACGATTCAAGAAACGAATATATTGTGCAGCTTCTTTCACTTCGTCCGGATTGAGTAATTCCGGTGCAGTAACAGTTTCTATCAAAGGCATACCTAAACGGTCGGTACGATAAATTCTGGTATGTTTTATATCTGAAACTTCACGACAAGCATCTTCTTCAACACTTAATTGAATCAGACGGACTTTTTTGTGTTTTAAGGAAATTTCGCCTTCCACACCTAAGATGGCTGTTCTTTGAAAGCCGGTTGGAATAGATCCGTCAAGATATTGTTTACGGGTAACGTGAACTTCACCGACAATATTTAATTTTGATGCTAAGGCAATTTCCAAGGCATATTGCAAAGCTTCCCGATTGATAGGGAACGGAGGTGTATCGTCCACATCGTAGGTGCAGGCTGTCTTGTGTGCAATCCTATAGATGATGTTTTTACGGGTTTTAAACTCCATCAATGCTGTGCCGTCGTAACCTCCCATTTCAGAAAGTGTAGGACGCATGTGTCGTAATAATTCAGCATCGTATTCATCGGCTTTTTGGAAAATGCCCGCCGGACAGTGGCAGAATAATTTTTCTTTTGTTGCCAACTGTTGGTGTACTTCCAAGCCGGATTTGAAACCAATACGGTCGTAGTCGCTTTGTTTGGCATCTTTACGATCTACATAACCTATTTGTTTTTTGCTTAATTCATAATTTTGTTGAGGATTAATCTTACTCACGGTATATTTATTTTTATGATTATCAATTATTTAAATTTCAAATTTGAACAAAAATTCAAATGTCAAATTTACAAAAATCTTTTCTATTTTTAAGGTATAGATGTACTTTTTTTGCAGATTTTTGCTATTTAATGTTATAACCTATTGTGAATGAATTAAAATAAATATATGTAAAGTCCTAAAAAGATGGAGATTTAAATACCTTGTATTTGTTGAATTTTTTTCAAGGCTGTTTCTTTGTCTTTTTCAATTTGTTGTCGGAGCAGAGCCAGCGAAGTGAATTTTTTTTCGTCACGCAATTTTTCTATTGGCAAAACGCTTACTTGCAGATTGTAAATATCTTCGTCAAAATTGAGTATATGTATTTCTACACTAAGGTTTTTCCCGTCAATGGTCGGTTTGGTGCCGATATTCATGATGCCAAAAAAATCTTTCCGATTGAAGGAAATTCGGGTTAGATAGATGCCTTGCGGAGGAAGGCATCCGGAAGTTACTTCTATATTAGCTGTAGGAAAACCCATTGTTCTTCCTATAGTTAATCCATGGACCACACAACCGGAAAAGGTTTCGTAATGTTTTTGAGTTTGCATGTTGCAAAGGTAACATTTTTTTGTGAACAAAATATTCCTAAAATAAAATTTAAAAATCATAATTTCAGTGAGAAAGCAAAAAAATGAAAAAAAAGTTGGCAAAAAATGAAAATTGTATTGAGAAATTTAGTTATTTTGTAGATTGATTTAAAAGCAATTCGAAATAAATTAAGTACTTAATATACAATATTTTAGACATGCAAAAAGTTGTAAAAGGAAGAATATCTCAGATAATTGGTGCAGTTGTGGACATCACTTTTGACAATCAAGAGGAGATGCCGCAGATTTACGATGCATTAGAGGTAAAAAAAGAAAACGGTGATGTAATCGTATTTGAGTGCCAACAAGACATTGGAGAAAATACAGTAAGATGTATAGCCATGGATTCCACCGATGGTTTGTGCCGTGGCATGGAAGCTGTTTGGACAGGTCAAACCATTAGTATGCCGGTGGGCAATATAAACGGACGTTTGCTCAATGTAATCGGTGATACCATTGATGGTATGGAAAAAGTGGAAACTGCAACAAGAAAGAGCATCCACCATGCTCCACCAACATTTGAGGAATTGTCAACAAGTACAGAAATATTATTCACCGGTATTAAGGTGATAGATTTGATAGAACCTTATGTAAAAGGTGGAAAAATCGGTTTGTTTGGCGGTGCCGGTGTCGGCAAAACTGTGTTGATTATGGAAATGATTAACAATATTGCCAAAAAATATTCCGGTATGTCAGTATTTGCCGGTGTAGGAGAGCGTACTCGTGAAGGTAACGACTTGTTGCGAGAAATGATAGAATCCGGCGTTATCAAGTATGGTGACGAATTCAAAAAGAGCATGGAAGAAGGCGGTTGGGATTTGTCAAAAGTAAATCAAGAAGAATTGAAAGATTCGCAATGTACAATGGTGTTCGGTCAGATGAACGAACCCCCCGGAGCACGTGCAAGAGTTGCCTTGTCCGGTTTGACAGTTGCAGAACAATATAGAGATGGTGATGAAAAAACAGGCGGAAGAGATATCTTGTTTTTCGTTGACAATATATTCCGTTTTACACAAGCCGGTTCAGAGGTATCCGCTTTGTTAGGTCGTATGCCGTCTGCCGTAGGTTATCAGCCGACATTGGCAACAGAAATGGGTATCATGCAAGAAAGAATTACCTCTACCAAAAGAGGTTCTATCACCTCAGTGCAAGCTATCTACGTGCCTGCTGATGACTTGACAGACCCTGCTCCTGCAACTACATTCTCTCACTTGGATGCAACTACAGTATTGAGCAGAAAGATTGCTTCTTTAGGTATTTATCCGGCAGTTGACCCATTGGATTCAACATCAAGAATTTTAACTCCTGACGTAGTTGGAGAACAACATTATAAAACAGCACAAAGAGTAAAAGAAACGCTTCAACGTTATAACGAATTGCAAGATATTATCGCCATTTTGGGTATGGACGAATTGTCAGAAGAAGATAAGTTAACGGTACACAGAGCACGTCGTATTCAACGTTTCTTATCACAACCATTCCACGTGGCAGAACAATTTACAGGTTTGAAGGGTGTATTTGTGCCAATTGAAGAAACAATCAAAGGTTTCAATATGATATTGGATGGAGAAGTTGACCAATATCCGGAAGCAGCTTTCAACTTAGTAGGAACGATAGAAGAAGCAATTGAAAAAGGCAAGAAAATGCTTGCAGAATCTAATCAATAGTTCGTATGAAAGTAGAAATAGTAACACCGGAAACTTCTGTTTTTGAAGGCGAAGCCACTTTGATACAATTGCCGGGATATGACGGTTTGTTTGAAGTGTTAAACAATCACGCACCTATGATTACCTTTTTAGGCAAAGGCAAGGTGAAAATAGAAAATGATAAGGAAACGATTCATTTAAATCTTGATGGCGGCGTGGTAGAAGTTTTGTCAAACAAAGTGCTGGTATTGGCAGAAAAGTGTACCCGTATATAAATTGTTTTAAACAAACAACAAGATAACATCGATAATTGTGTCGGTGATTATCTTGTTTTTTTTATTGAAAATTTTAAGGATAAACAGTGGCATATATTTTAAGTATTGAAACGGCAACGGCAATTTGTTCCATATCGTTGAGTTGTGATGGAAAAGTGGTGGCATATCGCGAGCAGAGCAATGGCAATTCGCATTCTGCTTGTGTATTACCCTTTATTGATGAAATTTTGCACGAAGCACATCTTTCGCAACAAGATTTGTCGGCGGTAGCCGTTAGCGAAGGTCCCGGTTCATATACCGGTTTGCGGATTGGCGTATCGACTGCCAAAGGTTTGTGTGCCGCTTTGGGAATTCCCTTGATAGCCGTATCTACTTTAAAAAGTATTGCCAATGGGGTACATGAGCAAGACCACCGAAGCAATATACTTATCTGTCCCATGATAGATGCCAGAAGAATGGAAGTATATTGTGCTTTGTATGACCAACAATTAGAAATTGTACAGCCGGTTGACAACAAGATAATAGATAAAAACAGTTTTGCCGATGTTTTGTCAGAGCAGGAGGTGGTATTTTGCGGCGATGCCAACGAAAAAGTGTCGTCCATGTTGTCGTATCAGCCAAAGGCAGAATTTGTCGATGTAAAAGCTTCCGCCAATTATATGGCATTACCGGCATATCAACAATTTTTAAAGCAGGACTTTGTCGATGTGGCATATTTTGAGCCCTTCTATCTCAAATCTTTTCAATCGGCAGTGTCAAAAGTAAAAGGATTAAAATAATGGAATACGAAGAGGTGGAAAATATGAATGAGAAAATAGCTGCAGATTTGTATATGGCTGCAACACAATATTGTACGTTTTTAGAACATGTAGCGGATTTCAGCCAAGAGCAGATATCGGATTATCTGCTGAAAGTATTGCCTTTGGTGTATATCAAAGGAGGCTTGCTACATGCGGGCGAGGACGATGAATTCTCTGCAAGTGAACAAAGTGTGACAGAGGAGGAATACGAAGCCATATATCTTGGAGTAAAGAGTAAATTGGAATCTGTGGATTATTTTGAAAACTATGATCTTGCATCGGGAGATACGCAATCGGTGTCATTGTGTGAATATCTTGCTGATATTTACCAAGATTTGAAAGATTTTGTATTGTTGTACAGCAAAAACACCATCACCGCCCGATTGTCTGCAGCCTATTTGTGCCGTTTGCGTTATGCCTGCGGATGGGGCAAGAAAATTCTTGCAGTATTGCAATATGTGCATGCCTTGGCATATCAGGAAGAAAACAACGAAGAATTCTATTAGAGCAAGGGCTGTCAAGAATGAGAACAATGCTTACCAAACAACAATTAATAGAAGATGTAAGAAATGCAGCCAATGTTTTAAACCCGTCATTAGTAGAATGGTTTTGCAGTCATGTAATTGATCCAAAAAGTGTTACATTGGTCACTGATTTGGAGAAAATGACAAAAAGAGATTTTATTCAAATCACTGATAATAAAAACAGCAATTCTTATTATATTGTTTTTGACCCGATATCAAATGCATTTGGAATTTGTTGTGTTCTCTCTTCCGGTATTGAATGGAATTTAGGAGAATATGACTCAATTGAGGATGCGATTAATAATTTATAAATACAACCAATTAAAATAATATTAAGAAAAATACTATCTTTGCAAATTAGATATTAAAACGTTAGAATATGAAGAAAAAAATTCTTTTAATATTAATGATTATTGGTCTTTGTATTGTCTGTTATATAGGTGGTTGGTGGACAAGATATAAATTATGGGATGAATCATTAATGTGTTTGGACTATGTTGATCAAGTGGATGATTTAAAACGTTTAAAGTATTTAATGGAAGATGAAGAACTTCCTTATTATGGTATGAAAAAAGAAGATGTTTTACCTCTATTACCTCCACCGGAATGGTCTGGAGATAGCATCAAACTTTTTGATGATGGAAATTTAGATGACTTACATTGGTTATATAATCCTTACAAAGAAAGGTTGAGGGGAACACATGACACAATAATGGTAGAGACTTATTCATGGGTAATACCATATCATGATAGACCTAAGTTATATATTGTTTTTGAAAAAAAACGTGACGAATGGATTGTTACTGCCGGTGTGCAATGGAACCCGGATATCGTAGATATTGAATAGTTAGGTATAGGACAACTTTAG
Organism: Bacteroidales bacterium UBA1215; assembly: GCA_002309475.1. Classification (GTDB taxonomy): domain Bacteria; phylum Bacteroidota; class Bacteroidia; order Bacteroidales; family WCHB1-69; genus UBA1205. The sequence continues at coordinate 1,274 of DBXJ01000028.1, read as the reverse complement.
AAAAAATACTATCTTTGCAATTCAATTGGTTTTAAAAGAAAATACTGCATGAAACCGAAAATAGTTTTATTGATATTATTGTTAGTTACTTGTCAAACCATCTTTGCACAAGATTTTATTCAGGTAAGATGTAACATTTGTCAGATAGATTTTGTTGAGGATTATTTTCTCATTTATGCACAAGATTCTGCAGACAACAAATATCTTATTCTATCAAAAAATGACACGGCAAATGCTCCCACTATTGAAATCGGGCAGAGTTATACATTTACTTTTAATAGTTCTCGAATAGAATGTATGAATATGAAGTTGCCTATTGTTATTACTCCATCAGGAAGGCGAATGCAGGTTGACTGGGGAAGGGATTTTTATCATGCATTAGAATTACGAGGATTGTGCTACAATCCGCAATTTAAAGAAGAGATTTTAAAAAAGCTGGAGGAATATGACAATAAAAATCAAGAGAAATCCAATAGAAAAAAGACAAAAAGAAGAAAGCCGAATGTCTATATAGAAGAATGGGGATGGGGAATAGCCATATAAACAATAAAAACAAAAAAGATACGTTATAGCATTATTGTAAATAAGCAAAAAATGGAAGAGCATTCAAAAAAAACAAATACAAGTGTAGGTATTATTACATTGATTATCAAATGGTGGAAACAATTATTGGTGGTTGCTGTGTCAGCCATGGTGGTTTCGTTGTTGGTGTCGTTTTTGATAAAGCCGAAATATAAATCCACGGTGGTCATGATGCCGACAGCCAGCAATGCGGTGTCGCAAATGTTGTTGGAGGACGGAAACTACAACGAATTTTTAGACCCTTCACAGTTCGGTGACGACATGAAGGTGGACCACATGTTGCAAATATTGAATTCCAGACAGATAAAGGACCATTTAATTGCCACTTTCGATTTGATAAATTATTATGAATTGGATACCAATAAAAAATATTGGCAGACCAAACTTTACAAATATTTGCAGTCGGATATTACTTTCAGTCGTACCAATTTTATGGGAGTGGAGATAAAGGTGGCGATGAAAAATCCGCAGTTGGCGGCAGATGTCGCCAATGAAATTGCCGATTATTATGATACCTTGAAACGTGAAATTATCCAGCAAAGAACTGTAGCTGCCTTGCAAATTGTCAGAGCGGAAATGGATAGTTTGGAAATATTGGTGACAGATTTGTCCGATTCTTTGTCAAGAATTATGCAGCATGGTGTTTATGATTACGAAACGCAGTCAGAACGCTTGTATCAGCAATATGTAAA
>DBXJ01000015.1:11236-12307 GCA_002309475.1 Bacteroidales bacterium UBA1215 | reverse complement strand
CTATTGACAATAGCGAGAAACGATATCCAAAATTTTTCCATGTTCCAATTAATTATTTTATTCCTTTTAAAATAGCAGATCCTTTCAATGCCATCCATTGCGATTCCCATGGAGTCATGAACAAACCATTGGTGGTATCTATAAGTTCCACATTTTTATAACCCATATTGCGAAGTTTGTTTACAAAAGCATTCATATCGCCGTACCTTGAATGAGAGAAAATGTCGTGTATAACGAAAGTACCACCTTTTTTCAGTACGCGAAGTGTTTCCAACAAGATGTCTTGTCGGTTTCGGCTTGGAATATTGTGATAAACATAATTACTTGTTACGGCGTCGAAAGTTTCGTCAGCAAAGTTGAGATGTAAAGCATTTCCTTTGACAAATTGAATGTTGGTTACATTTTCAGCTTGAGCGTTTTGCTGACATAGAGCAAGACTATATGATGCATATTCTTTACCCCAACGGTCCATGCCGATTATCTCGGCACGAGGATTTCGTTTGGCGACAGCAATGGCTAAAGCACCGCTTCCACATCCGATGTCAAGACATTTTCCATCATCGGGAATATGAATGTGTCGGGATATGCCGTCAATGATTTGTTTTGACATTTGGCGTTTGCCGTTGTAAGAAAAGGCTCGGTACATTAGCCACATCCATAATACTATCAAAGTCAGTGCAATGGTGAGAATGAGAAAGACTATTTTTAGAATGGTTTTCAAGGTTCCCATAGCAAGTAAATTGCTTATTCCGAAGACATAGAATAGTATCAAACAACATATTGTTCCGATTAATGTATAAAGAATTAATTCTTTGGGCATCCAGTTTTTATAGTCGGGTTGCATAATATTTTTTGTTTATGTTTAGTTATTATGAAATTTTACAAGGAGTTTTTACGCTTTCTTTCTGATGATGGCATGCAATCTCATTCTTTTACGTTGCTCAAATCTTTCCAATGTCAGTTTTGTTTTATGACAAAGCGTTTGAATTTCCTCTTGGTTGTAGCAATGTACATCGCCATAGCCGAATCGGTTGAGCAATGGCAATTCAATTGTATTGACAAACCAATGGA
>DBXJ01000015.1:0-11186 GCA_002309475.1 Bacteroidales bacterium UBA1215 | reverse complement strand
AAACTTTGTGAGCAAATGATAACATCAAACGATTCATCGGCAAAGGGCAAATTTTCACAATCACCGCAAACAAAAGTTGCGTTAGGAAGTTTTTTTGCTTTAGCAACAGCTATCATTTTCGGAGTAATGTCAATGCCTGTGAATTTTTTGTCAGGATACTCAATTGTCAATAACGATAGTATTGGGGCGGTACCGCATCCGGCATCAAGCAGATGTTGGAAAGGTTCTTTTTTTATTTCTTCAAGAATATCCGGATAGTCTTTTTTACAGAGATTATAAACTCCGGCATTTTTACTCTCGTAATGGTCGGCAGCACGAGTAAACTCGTTTATGGAAAGGGTTTTGTATTGTTCTTCGGTTTTCATATCTTTTCAAATCATCTTGCAAAAGTATGCATATCATTTGTATATCAATATAGCAATTTATAGGTATTTTTACTATTAAAAATAGTTATTTTAGGGGATGTAAAAAACTTAAAAAAATGCTAAAAATAATACAATATTAATATAATTACCTGATTATCAGAATTTATATTATAAAGTATGAAATGGCATAACAAACCCCAAACTATGCAAAAATGTTATCTGATCAGGTATTAGTTGTTTTCTATATTTTTGCAGAAATATCTATTCTTTAAAGGATGAGTATTGGAAAGGATGAAAATAAAAGCATTTTCATCATAAATATTAATGTCAAAAATTCATTATATACGAGTGTTATCCTAACACTACGTCAAGTATCATCATTAGTACAAAGCCGATTGCAAAACCTATGGTGCTAAGATTGCTATGTTGACCTTCGGAGGCTTCAGGGATTAATTCTTCCACCACAACATAGAGCATGGCTCCGGCGGCAAAACTTAACATATAGGGAAGCATAGGCGTCAGCAAAGAGGCCAGCAATAGTACTGCGATAGCTCCAATGGGTTCTACAACACCGCTTAGTGAGCCTATTAAAAACGATTTCCAGCGGCTATTGCCGACTGCCCGTATCGGCATGGAGATAATGGCTCCTTCGGGGATATTTTGTAAAGCAATTCCTAATGAAATGGCTATGGCACTGGCAGTTGAAATATGCGAAATGTCATTTTCCGCACCTGCAAATACTACGCCCACAGCCATACCTTCCGGCAAGTTGTGAATGGTGACGGCAAGTGCCAACATAGCAGTTTTTGACAAGTGAGAACGAAGTCCTTCCGGCTTGTTGGAACTAAAATGTAGGTGTGGAGTCAATTCATCAATAAGTAGTAGGAAACCCATACCCGATAGAAATCCGACGGTAGCCGGCATTACTGCCCATTTGCCGTTAAGACTGCTCAAGTCCATTGCAGGTATGAGCAATGACCAGACAGATGCTGCAACCATTACACCTGATGCAAAACCCAGCAATGCCTTTTGCAAACGCTTCGGTATATCGCCCTTCATAAAAAATACGAACGAAGAACCAAGCATTGTGCCTAGTAAGGGAATTATCAAACCTATAATAAGACTTGTCGTCATTTTTTATTAATCAAATTTACAGACTGATAGATATTGCTATCAGACAAATTATTCGGTTTACAAAATTAGCCAAATTTTAAATATGTTTTCCTGTCTTTAATTTTTTTTATCTGTACACTCGCGGGCTCATGCCTGCAAATCTACGAAAGAAGGTGCCGAAGTGACTTTGATTTTTAAAACCGAGGTGGTCGGCAATTTATTGTACGGCGAGGTAGTGGTAGAAATAGTAGTTTTGTTTATTGAATCAAATTCTTATTGATGCAGTTGCTCGCAGTTCTGCGGCTAACCATTTGGACCGTATTGGCTTAGTGGCAAAACATAAATCCAAGGTAAAGTCTCAATCCTGTTGGATTGACAAGTGTTTTTTGATGCAGTAGTAGTGAATAGTCCAATTTGATGCTAAGGTGCACTTTTTCTGTTATACAAAAGTCAGCACCGATATATGGAGCAAAGTAAAAGTAGGGAGTTTTATTGAAATAAGTGGTCATTTCTGCTTCCCAGTCGTTTTGGTTGCCTTGTTCAATAAACAGGCTGCGTTTAGCACCGCCTCCGATAGTGCCTCCGACATACAGCCATATTTTATCCCATTGTTGGATATAGTCGGCTAATATGCCACCGCATCCAAAACGCACATAGGAACCTTTCTGCAAATGTTCTTTTTCGGAAGAGATATTGGAATGAAGTGTTGTTACATATCCTTCTCCTCCTATTCGAAAATGATTCCATAGATGAATTCTTATGGAACCTCCAATGCCAAGTGGCACGCCTGAAATTTGGTAGGGCGAGGCAGTTTGTTCTCCCCAGATATAGCCGGTATGCAATAGCATCCCTCCTGAAAATCCACGAAATACACGAGTCTTTGTCGTTTCTTGTGCAGAAGCGGACAATATGGAGAGCATACATATCAACCATAAAATAGATTTAAGTGTTTTCATGCGACAAAGATATAATAAATTATTATTTCTCATAGAATCAATTATTATTGTAAGAATCGGTTTTATTCATTTTTTTATGTACATGTTTACAACAATTTTCCTCCGTCGTTCCATTGTCCATAGAGAAAAGGTTCTTTAAGTGACTCTAAGAAACGAGAAAGTTGTTTGTCGGCATTGCCGGTCAAGTGTCTAAGGGATTGAATGCCATCAATACGAACTTCGCGATATAGTTTTGGCAAGGAGTTGAAATGCTTCCATATAAGTTGATCTTGTTGTAGAATTGCCAAAATATCGGGTTCTATTTCAAATGGTTTGGCATTTTGCAAGGCTTTTCTTCCTGCATCGGTCATCAATCCTATGTGTTCCAATCTTTCGCAACGGGCACGATTGAGTACAGACCAATGGCTGTTTTTTCTCCGAGGACACCACCGCTGATAGCTTGTTCCGTCTATCTTTTTTTGTATGGCGTCTATCCATCCGAAGCATAGGGCTTCCTCAATGGCATCAAAATACCATAGTTTGCCTTCTTTGGCTTGTTGTCCGCGAGAAACATGAATCCATGCTTCTTGTGCTGTAGCATGATTGTCAGTGAGCCATTGTCTCCATTGACTGCGAGTGGTGATGGGTAGAAAGTTCGGTGTCATCATATAGAGTTAACTATGTTTTATGCAGAAAAATTTTGCTTTATTTTTCTGAACGGATAAAATTAGTCCAAACTCTTGATTCTTGTTGGTTGTCAGGATGAGGTTCTTGGGCGAGATGGCGGAGTATCCATGCCATATTGCGTGCCATGGTACGCATGGTCTGCATACCTTCTGCATCCAATGCTGCTTGTCCTTTGGTTTGTCCATATGCTATATTCCAATATTGTGAGGTTACAATAGGCATATTGCACATTTCAAATGGCATGTTCATAGTTTGAAAGGCGGCAGTGGCACCACCACGGCGGCAGATAACTATGGAAGCAACAGGTTTGTAGGCAAATAATGGTGTAGCAGCAAACAAGGCTCGTTGGATGGTACTTTGCAAGGTGCCGACAGGTTGACCATAGTAGGTGGGGGTACCGAATACAAAACCATCGGCAATTTCTGCTTTTTCAATAAGACGATTGACGATATCGTCATTAAAAATGCAGCGATTTTTATCAACACATTGTTGACATGCGATACACGGACGAACTGGCTGTGAACCGAGTTGGAAAAATTCCGTCGCAATATGTTCTTTTTCTAATGTATTGGCAATTTCTGAGAGAGCGACAAAGGTATTGCCGTCTTTTCTTGGTGAACCATTGATTAAAAGTACTTTCATTTGTTATTGTTTGAATGATTTATTAAAAAAGATATAAATGAAACTAATTTTAGTGTGTTTTGATGCTAATTTCATGTTGCAAATATATAATTTTTTTCTCATATATTTAGGTGTCATCAACTGTGAGGGATGTTGTAGATGTTAACAGGCATAGGTTATGAAAAAAATGAAATTTGCAAATATTTTTTTTATATCTTTGCACGATGATATAGATATAATATAGAAAAATGAAAAAAACGGTAAAAGTAAGCGTCATAGCTTTGTTGTTGTTAGCCATAGTGGGCTGTAAACACGATGAAGTGAGTATTTTTGATATGGAATTTGCAAGTATGTCAGTTCCTTGTCAAATCAATAGTCATTCTATGGAGGTGGATAGTGCAAGTAAATTGCCTATAGATATAGAATCAAGCATCATCAATGCGATGAAGAATTTTGAAGGAGAGCCCTATGTTCTCAAAACGACTATTCCAAGTGATTGGTATTTATTGAGCAAGGTGGAATCGTTTTCAGATGAATTTGACATTTGGCTCATAGCCAGTGAAGGGGAACCTATTTACAAGGTGTTGGCGACAGTAGATTTGTCCAAACGGGAAGTCATATCGGCTATACCTATAGTATATAATGTAGGCAGAGAAATGTCAAAATATGTAGAAAGTGAAGAATGGTCGTGTGAAATTGACAGCTTGTACAATGTTGTTGTAACAAAAACTTATGACAAATTGTTTTCACTTTCAGACGAGGGCTACAAAGAAGGTGAAAGTAAAAATAAGAAAGTGATAGACAGATATTTTATAGATTCGTATGGCAATTTTGTCTATGTGGAAAAACCGCATTTTGATATTGACTATACGGCTGTAATACAATTTGCCGATACTGCCCGAATGACTATTCCTTTAGATGAAAGTTGGATATGGAACGAAATAGCCCTGCACGAACGTTTGGAACCGATGAATATTTTATTCCAAACCAGTTTTAAAGATTTCGACCAGCTTTCAGTGTATAATTATAGTGGTGAAGAGGTTGACATTGTAGATGTTAGTGAATTGGTTAAGAAAAACAATACCGGTTATATTTTGTTACGAAAAGGCAAAGCACCAGAGTTGGTCCCATACGATGTCGCTACTACTTGTCTGGCTCGTTTGGCTACCTATTTGGGTATTGAAATGCCGGATAGTTGGCAAACAACCACCGAAGAAGAGGTGGAAGAAGAAGGTGAATCTACAACAGAATCAAATACTTTGTCAGATTGGCTTTGGTAATTTTTGCGGTTTATTTAATATTGTTTTTGGCGATAATTGTCCAAAGCAAATTCTTTTCTATCCGTTTTTTTAGCAAAAAATGGGTGGTAGGATTATTCTTTGTGAAAATTTTATTGGGTTGTGCATTCTATGGTATATACGAGTTTTATTATGTAGGGAACTACGATTCCAAAAGCACTTTTTCTTCCAGTGTGGAATTTTATCAGTTGAGTAAGAAAAATCCACGCATGTTTGCCAATTTGATGTTAGGAAAAAATGATGCCGCCACCCTTGCCGCAGGACAGCAATTGAATCATGCTTGGCAGCGGGAATACGAGCAAAATATTATCAATGAAAACAGAACCGTGTTGAGAGTGAATGCTTTGTTGAATTTTATTAGCTTTCATTACTATCCGGTGCATATATTGATGATGTGTTTTTTTGCCTTTTGCGGTAGTTTTTTCTTGTATCATTTTTTCAATCCTCAAACAAAAACGGAAAATTATATTGCCATAGGAGCCTTGTTTTTGCTGCCGACAGCTTTGTTTTGGACGTCCGGTATTTTAAAAGAGCCCTTATTCTTCTTGGCAATGTCAGGATTTTTGTTCTTTTTGCAACGCAGTTTGCAAAAATATAAAATGATAGATATGATATTGGCATTGTTGTTCGCAGTGATGGTGCTTTATACAAGAGTTTATTTTGCTATTGTGATGATGTTGTTGGCAATAGTATATGTTATCTGTCATTTTTGGCAAGGCAAGGAATGGAAAAAATATGGTTTTGTCATGATTGTAGGATTGTGGATAGTGGTGACATTGAATTTGTTTTATGCAGGTTCCTCCTTCGATGTGATAGGTATGTTGACCAACAAGAATCATAATTTCATCGCTGTAGAAACGCAATTGTTTGATGGATTGGATATGCAAGTTCCTCATTTGGATGGAACTATTAGTAGTTTTTTTATCAACGCACCACGGGCTTTTTATAATGCGGTTATGGCACCCAAACCGGTCTCTTCATGGTTGGAAGGCTATGTGTTTGCAGAAAATTTGTTTTTAGCACTTTCACTATTGACAACTATCTTGTTTTTGTGCATGAAGAAGGTAAAAATGGACAACAAAATGATATTTTTGTTTTGTTTTTGTATGGTGGTAATGTTGTTGATAGGATATACCACACCGAATGCAGGGGCAATTTGCCGGTATAAATCGGTCATTTTGCCGATTTGGACCTATATTCTTTTGGCTCCTTTGGCCAATATGCGTAAAGAACAACAAGAGGGTATAGCAGGCAATGGTGAAACAGGCGAATAGTAGTTATTTATATTCAAATAAATGAAAAGGGGCTTCCAACGGAAGCCCCTTTTGTCATGCGTATTGTTTCTATTCCTCAATGGCGGCAATGCCGGGAAGTATTTTTCCTTCGCAGTATTCCAACATGGCACCACCGGCAATAGAAATATAACTAAATCTATCGGTTAGATGAAATTTTTTGGTAGCAGAAACGGAGTCGCCACCACCTACCAATGAAAATGCACCATTTTCGGTTGCATGAACAATGGCATCGGCAATCATAAATGTGCCGTTGCTGAAGTTGTCCATTTCAAATACTCCCATAGGACCATTCCACAAAATAGTGGCAGATTTCATAATTACATCTCTGTACAAGATGGCGGTTTCCGGTCCTATATCCATACCTTCCATGTCGTCGGGAATATTTTTGGCATAGTAGATGGCACGGCGTGCATCGTTGCTGAAACTGTCACCTGCTACACGGTCGATAGTTAAATATAAGTTTACATTGTTTTGTTTAGCTTGTTCAGCAATCTCTCTTGCAACGTCTAACATATCGTCTTCACACAATGATTTTCCGATATGTCCGCCCATGGCTTTTTGGAAAGTAAAGTCCATGCCGCCACCAATGATGATATTGTCAACTTTTTTCATCAAATTGGTGATGACTTTGATTTTGCTGGAAATTTTCGAACCGCCAATGATAGCCGTAACAGGATGTTTGGGGCTTTCCATAATTTTTCTCAAACTTTCAATTTCTTGATTCATGGAAATGCCGAACATTTTGTCGTTGGGGAAGAATTTTGCAATAACAGCGGTGGAGGCATGTTTGCGGTGAGCGGTAGAAAATGCTTCATGTACAAAAACATCTCCATAGGATGCTAATTCCTTGGCGAAATTTTCGTCACCGGCTTCTTCTTCAGCAAAATAGCGAACATTTTCCAACAACAGAACTTCTCCGGGTTGTAATTTTTTTGCCATCTCTTTAGTTGCAGGACCCATACAAGTGTCAGCAAAATAGATATTTACTCCTGCTAAACATTCTTTCAAGTAAGGAAGAATGTGTTTAAGAGAAAATTCAATTTCTTTGTTTTTGGGTCTGCCTAAGTGTGAGATAAGTATCACACTGCCTCCATCGTTGAGAATTTTTTTGATGGTAGGAATGGAAACGTCAATACGTTTTGTATCTTGAATTTGAAATGCTTCATTAAGAGGAACATTGTAGTCAACTCTTACTAAGGCTTTTTTACCTTTAAAATTGTAATTGTTAAAGTTAATTTTTGGACACATAATTTAATTATTTAAAAAGGAACATTATCATCATTAATTTCATCTGTTGCTTCATTGATTTTTGATGGTAAGGTCATTGATTGTAGCGTGTCGATAGGCATGTCTGTGAATTTAGCTTGTTCTTTGATAAAACGCAGACGGACATCGTCCAATGCACCATTACGGTGTTTAGCAATGATAATATCTGCTTTACCTGCAGAAGGTTGATTGTCTTCAAATGCTTCAATTTTGTAATATTCAGGTCGATAGATGAACAAAACCATATCAGCATCCTGCTCAATGGCTCCCGATTCACGAAGATCGGATAGTTGTGGACGTTTTGATGTAGCAGTTCTACTTTCTACACCACGATTCAATTGTGAAAGGGCAATAACAGGAATATCCAATTCTTTTGCCAATCCTTTCAATGACCGGGAAATGGTGCTGATTTCTTGCTCACGATTGGTTTGCCGTCCTGAGTTGTCGCTATTCATTAATTGCAAGTAGTCAATAATAATGCATTGAATTTTATGTTGCTGTTTTAATCTTCTGCATTTGGCTCTAAGAGCGAAGAGGTTTAAACCGGGAGTATCGTCAATATAAAGAGGCGCTTCTGCCAAAGTTTCCATTCCATTAATCACTTGCTCCCATTCTTGGTCGGTAAGTCTCGCCTTTCGTAGTTTGTCTTGGTCAATTTTCAATTCCGAAGAAGCTAAACGCATCACCAAGTCTGCTGCCGACATTTCCAAAGAGAAGATAGCAACAGGTCTTTTTTTGTCCACTGCCATATTTCTTGCCATGGAAAGTACAAAAGCTGTTTTTCCCATACCGGGACGGGCGGCAATGATAATCAAATTGGAGCGTTGCCAACCATTTGTCAATTTGTCTAACTCGGTAAATCCGGAAGGAACGCCACGAATTTCTTCACCTTGTTGGCGTGCGATATTTAATTCATCAATAAATTTTTTCACCAGAACACTCATTTCAACACTGTTGCGTGTGAAATTTTTCTCTTGAATTTCGTACAGTCCTTTTTCCGCTTCATCCAGCAAATAGAAGGCATCTTGGTCGTCGAAAGCATCGTGGATGGTTTGCGTAGAAATGCTGATCAATTGTCGCTGAATGTATTTTTCTTTGATAATTCTGGCGTAATATTCAATATTGGCAGAGGAAACCACTTTTTCTGTCAGCATTGCCAAGTAGTATTGTCCGCCAATTTGTGTCAGTTCTTTGTTTCTTCTTAATTGTTCTGTAACAGATAACAAATCAACGGGATTTTGGGTTCTATAAATCTGTTGCATGGCAACAAAGATGATTCTGTTTTGTTCTTTGTAGAACATTTCAGGTAATAAAGAATCAATAATTTGTCCGGTTGCATTTTGTTCCAACATCATCGAACCGAGCAGAGCTTCTTCAAACTCAATGGCTTGCGGCATGGTGCGACCTTGATTGTCAATGTCGTCCAATGTGGCAGTTTTCACTTTTGTTTTCGTTTTTTTTGCTTCAGCCATTGTTTACTCCTTATTTATCCATGATTGAACTTCAGTGAGTTGTAGTGCAGGAACATCCATTTTGTTTTTCTTGCGGAGGCCGTTGAGGGTATTGAACAATTTGGTGTCAGCAGCGGCTTGCAATGCTTCAATAGTCTGAATGCCGGCTTGTCGCAATACCGGAATCCAAATGGTAGGCACCCCTCTTTGTTCAAAATCGTTGTCACTGGCAACAGCGGCTTTCTTTTCCGGACGCATTTGCGGGAAAAACAAAACATCTTGAATAGAAGGTTGATTGGTCATAATCATCACCAATCTGTCTATGCCTATCCCTAAACCCGAGGTGGGTGGCATGCCGTATTCCATGGCACGGAGAAAATCTTGGTCGATATACATGGCTTCGTCATCGCCTTTTGCATTCAAACGCAGTTGTTCTTGGAAACGATAGCGTTGGTCAATCGGGTCGTTCAGTTCTGAATAGGCATTGGCTAATTCTTTACCGTTGACCATCAACTCAAAACGTTCTGTCAATTCCGAATTGTTGCGGTGACGTTTGCATAAAGGAGACATTTCAATAGGGTAGTCGGTGATGAAAGTCGGTTGTATATACTTGCTTTCGCAGCATGTGCCGAAAATTTCATCTATCAATTTACCGACACCCATGGTATCGTTTATTTCTACATTCAATTTCTGTGCAGTGGCTCTCAACTGTTCTTCATTCATACCTGTGATGTCAATGCCCGTGTGTTCTTTAATGGCTTCTATCATGGTAATGCGTTTGAAAGGTCGTTTGAAATCTATCACATGGTCACCGATGGGCACTTTGGTGGAGCCATGAACAGAGATGGCTATTTTTTCCAACAATTCTTCAATGGAATTCATCATCCAATTGTAGTCTTTGTAGGCGACATAGACTTCCATGCAGGTGAATTCAGGATTGTGGGTTCTGTCCATACCTTCATTGCGGAAATTGCGGCTAAATTCATATACTCCGTCAAAACCGCCGACAATTAAACGTTTTAAATATAATTCGTTGGCAATTCTCAAATAGAGAGGAATATCCAAAGCATTATGATGGGTGATAAAAGGACGAGCGGTGGCACCTCCCGGAATAGGTTGCAATACAGGAGTCTCCACTTCCAAATAACCTTTTGAATTGTAATATTCACGGATGATATTGATGATTTTGGTTCTTTTTACAAAAACATCTTTTACAGACGGATTGACAATCAAATCCAAATAACGCATACGATAGCGTTGTTCCGGATCGGTGAAGGCGTCATAAACTTTGTCGTCGGTTTGTTTTACAACCGGCAAAGGACGCAAAGACTTTGACAAAAGGGTGTATTCTTTTACATGGATGGTGATTTCACCCATTTGTGTAACAAAAACAAATCCTTTCACACCAATAATATCCCCTAAATCTAATTTTTTGTAAATGCTATTGTAAAGGGTTTTGTCTTCACCCGGGCATAGATCGTCACGTTTTGCATAAACTTGAATTCTGCCGGTGGCATCTTGCAATTCGTAAAAGGCTACGGCACCCATAATTCTTTGGCTCATAATTCTGCCTGCCACACAAACATCTTGATAGAGTGTGTTGTCTTGTGGATATTTCTCAAGAATTTCTTTTGCATAGGCATTCACCGGATATTCTGCAGCCGGATAAGGATTAACGCCTAAATCTTGAAAAGCTTTTAATTTCTCTCTTCTAATTACTTCCTGTTCACTTAATTCCATATACATATAAATTTATTGCCAACAAATACTTTTGAGAATTTGTTATTGAAAATCAATTATTAATTATTGCAAAAGTACAACAAATTTCATACTTAAACAAGGTTTTTCTAAAAATAAATTAGAGAAATTTACTAAATACTTAAAATCAATAGGCTATATTTTCAACATGAAATTATTGATAAATTGTTGAAAAATTATCTTTTTTTTTACTTAAAACAGGCACAGGTTTTTATACCTTTGCATACGGTTTATTTTTGAAGAACATGTTTTATACAGATTATTTATTTTCTTACCATCGCCGTCAAACTTGGGAGACCAAAGTGGGTGAAATAGGGATAGGCGGTGCCAATCCCATACGCATACAATCCATGACCAATGTCAATACTATGGACACACAATCGTGTGTGGAACAATG